>NZ_VSZV01000276.1:0-22123 GCF_008919455.1 Rhizobium sp. PEPV16 | reverse complement strand
GAACATCAACTGGGTGCCGCCGCAGGGCGGCGAGGGGCCGGTCTATTTGAATATGTGACGGTTCGATAAGTGGTCCGCGCTCTAGCGGCGTTTTTGACTCCATGGCAAGCCTCCGCGAAGGAGGCCACTTCGAATCTCTTCTAAAGAGTGCTGAAAAGTAGCAAGCGGCCGCAGACCATCAAGACATAGCCTTCACCATCGATGCCATGCCCACCACCCAGCGGAAATTTGCTCAGAAGCACGAGTCAGCATAACGATCTTGTTCCGCATCCTGAACTCGGGTTAGGGCGCGTTGAGTCCTAGTGTGCCCTTAAAGGTCCTCACTTGGTGCCGGGGCGACAATGTCGACGAGTTGATGCGAGCGCCAATGCGGACCGCCTCGCACGAACTGCCCCTCGGATAGAGTTATTTATTTGCCCGATAGCAGCAAGAGCGGATCATTGCTGGTCGGCACGAATGGTTCCACAATAAGCATATCGGGCACATCGTAGTCTCAGGGAGAAAAATCATGGCCTACGCAAAACGAATTGGATATCTGGTCAGGCGCGATGACATGTCCTTGGACCAGTTTCACTCACATTGGCTCGGGACCCATGCCGAGCTTTGCAAAAAACTGCCGGGTCTCGTTCGATATGCGACGAACCTTATCGATCGCGAAAAATATCCGGAAGCGGGTTGGGACGGGTTTTCTGAACTCTGGTTTGACAGTGTCGAGGCGCACGACGCCGCATTTGCAAGTGAGGAAGGCCGTACGCTGCTGGCCGACGCGCCAAACTTCGCCAAAAAGCTTTATGGCGTGCTTGTAACGGAAAACCAGCACATTTGGCCCTGATGCAGCCAAAGCATCATGGTTCAGCCACGCCCCTCGCAGAATTGCCGACTGCGAGGGTAAGTCGTTCAAAAGTGCGGCATCTAGCGTATCTGGGGCTCTCGCAATGCGGCGTGCGGCCCTCCCTTCCTCAACCGCAATGTTGACCGCGGTTATAATTCTAGGTGGCGCTGGTTCCGCCGTCCTCCGGAGACGGCACACTGACGGCCAGCACGGTTCGAGGCGGCCTTTGGCGGCCTTGGCTTCTCGTTCCAGCCGGGCGGATTTGCTGAGGCGCTGTTTGTGGCATTCGCGACGAAACCATCAGGGAGAGCGACTCGGGCGGGGTCACCAACTCAACAGACAACTACGGAGGAGACTACTATGAAGAACATCGGTTTGGTGGGTGTCGGCCTGATGGGTCACGGGATCGCGAAAAACATCGCGAGGAAAGGCTGGAAGCTCAACTACCTTAGACATCCCGGCAACCAGCCTACAGCGGATATCGATGAGTTGGGGGCGGTAGGATGGGATACGGCGGCGGAGATGGCCGGCGTTTGTGACACGGTCGTGATCTGCGTCACGGGGACACCACAGGTCGAGGATGTCCTGGTCGGCTCCGGACAGATTCTCGACGCGCTTCGGAGTGGGGCTATCGTTATCGACTGCTCGACGGCAGTGCCGACGTCTACGCGCGTGCTCGCGGAAAAAGTTGCCGCCAAGGGCTGCCATTTGATCGACGCTCCCATGACGCGCACGCCGAAAGAAGCAGAAGAAGGGCGCCTGAATCTTCTGGTGGGTGGGGATCCAGAAATTGTTGCAAAGGTTCGGCCGCTGCTAGAGGCCTTTTCGGAAAACATCTTCGTTGCCGGAAATATCGGTAGCGGCCACCAACTTAAGCTGGTCCACAACATGATTTCGCTCGGTGCGGTCGCACTTATTGCAGAAGTCGCAGCGGGAGCGCTTGCCGCCGGGATTGACAAGGTGGCGATGATCGAATGCCTCAGCAAAGGCGGCTCGGGCGGTATCGCGCTGGACCGCGTCGCCTTGTACATCCTTGAGGGAAGCTGCGACAAACTTCAATTCACTATCGAGAACGCCTGCAAGGACTTCGGCTACTACAGTGAAATGGCAGGACATGCGGGCGCGGTGACGACCATAGCCGATGCGGCCCATAAAACGCTGAGTGGCCTGGTGGAGAGTGGAGAAGGCAAGGCATTCCTTCCAGAAGTCGTCTCTCTCCTCCAGGCGAAATAAGCGTCCAAGGCTTTTGTGGCGGGCGCCTCGTCAGGTAACCCGGTATTTTGCTCAACCGGATATCGCGGCTCATCAGCCGTGAATTTTACCGCCGGCTTGCTTCCTTGGGCGTGAGTGTCGCCTACGGCGTCCTACGGTCGCGTGACAAGTATCATCGGCGCTCACACATTCGCGAGGTCGGCCAGATTGTCGCCGATACCGGCAACGAACCTTGGATGACAGACAAACGCCTGCCGGGCCGGATGGCTTTACAGGCGGGCCGCACTTATGACTGGCCTCGATCTGGCGGGGCTCGTACACGAGCGATGTTTCTCTGCCTCACATCGGTAGCGCGACCGTGGAGACGCGTCAGTGAACGGGCGTGCTTTCGCTTTGCAAATCATGGTCGGGCGGACCGCCACGAGCGGCGGTCCGATAGAGTCTTACAGATTGATGGCGATTTTCCCGAAATGTGAGCCCTTCTTCATGTACTTGAAGGCTTCAGCCACGTCTTCAAGCGGGTAGAACGAGTCGATGAATGGCTTAATGTTGGCCAATTCTATGGCACGGTTCATGTCTTCAAAGCCGCGCCTCGACCCGACAGCGATGCCCTGCACCCTCACCATTGGTCCGATTAACTGGCGGACATTGAGCTTTGTTTCATATCCGGCCACGAAACCCACAACTGCCACAGTCCCCCCGAAAGATACGCATGAAAGCGACTCCGGCAAGGAAGATCCAATCGTCTCGACGATGAGGTCGGCGCCGCGGCCGTCCGTGGCGGTTTTAACAGCCGCCGCCCACTCTGGCGTTGATTTGTAGTTGATCCCCACGTCGGCACCGAGCGCTTTGGCTCGCTCCAGTTTCTCATCAGACGATGACAGGATCACGACTTTCGCCCCCGACATCTTGGCGAACTGCAGGGCAAATAGGGAAACACCGCCTGTACCCTGCAGCAGCACCGTGTCACCGGCTTTTACCGGCCCCGCCGAAAGCGCCGACCATGCAGTCAGAGCCGCGATCGGCAAGCAGGCTGCCTCTGCGTCCGTCAGGTTCGAGGGAGCATGCACAGCGTCTTCCGCGGGAACCACAACAAAATCCTGGAGCACTCCGCCCAGCGGTGCACCGATCGTTCGCTTCGCGCGCTGTTCGGGCGTCGGGCGGCCATCGTGCCACCCTTGTGTATAAATCGGCAGGACACGGTCGCCGACCTTGAAGCGGCTCACACCTTCTCCGGTGGCAACGACTTCTCCGCACGCGTCGGAAGCAGGGACGAGCGGAAGCGGCAATCCGGCGATGTAGGTACCCGTGAGGACCGCGAGATCCCTGTAATTAAGGGTCGCGGCTTTAACCTTCACGAGAATCTGCCCCGGCCCCGCCACCGGAACATCGTCCTCAACAATTCTGATCTGGTCCAGCGAGAAGCCGAAAGCCTTGGCAGCTCTCATTTTGCCGCCATTAGGCGATGCTGTATGGGTCATTTGTTTCTCCACCGGTATGTACGCCGTTTTCCATGCGAGGACGCATATGGCTTGGTTTGCTGGCATTGGATTGAGCACCGGCAGCTGCGCTGCCGGTGCTCTATATGGACGCTACTTAAGAAGCATGCTGAATGACAACCGTCTTCAGGTTCGTGTAATCGTCTAGTGCGACGAGGCCCTTCTCGCGACCGTGTCCGCTTTTCCCCGTGCCCCCGAATGGCAATTCAATCCCCGCTCCAGCGCCGTAGCAGTTGATGAAGACCTGCCCAGCACGCAGACGCTTGGACATCCGCATCTGGCGGCCACCATCGCGGGTCCAGGCCGCTGCTACCAAGCCAAACTCTGTGCCATTCGCGATGCGCACGGCATCGTCCTCGTCCTCGAATGACAGCGCTGCGAGAACCGGGCCGAAAACCTCCTCCTGTGCAAGGCTGTTTGAGTGCGGGACCGGGCCAAAGAGCGACGGCCGCACAAAAAACCCGTCTGGGTCCACGCCTTCGGCGATCGTGCCCTGGGCGATCAGGGGAATTCCATCAGCCTTTGCCTTGTCGATGAAGCGCTGAACGGTTTCTTTCTGCCTGGACGTGATTATCGGGCCGCAATCGAAGTCCATATCGGGCGAGCCTACACGCACCTTGCTAAACGCATCACCCAATCGTTGCATGAAATCGTCATAGATTGTCCGCTGGACAAGAACGCGGCTTCCCGCAGAGCAGGTCTGACCGCTGTTCTGGATAATGGCCCGCAAGATGGTTGGCATAGCGATATCGAAATCGGCATCGCTGAACACGACCTGCGGAGACTTGCCGCCGAGTTCGAGCGTGCAGTTGATGTAGTTGTCAGCCGCAGTTTTCTGGATGAGCTGACCGACTTCGGGCGACCCTGTGAACGAGATGAAGTCCACGCCGGCGTGGCCTGCGAGCGCGGGTCCGATCTTGCTTCCGGGACCGGTTACAACGTTGATCGCGCCATCGGGAAGTCCGGCCTCGGAAGCAAGCTCCGCGAGGCGCAGGATCGACGCTGACGCCGCTTCGGCAGGCTTGAGAATTGTCGCATTGCCCGCGGCGAGAGATGGCGCAAGCGTCCGGCCAAACATTTGCATCGGGTAATTCCATGGCAGGATGTGCCCGGTAACGCCCTTCGCCTCACGCACCACCGCGACAAAGTGGTTGTTGAGATAGGGAATGGTATCCCCGTAGACCTTGTCGGCCGCCCCGCCGTAATATTCGAAGTACCGCGCCGCCGCGTCCGCGTCATTGCGCGCCACGGTCATTGGCTTGCCTGTATCTTTGGCCTCGATCTGAGCAAGCTCTTCCCTGTGATCCTGGATAAGAAGGGCAAACTTCTGGAGGAGGCGACCGCGCTCGGCCGCTGTGAGTTTCCCCCAGGCACCCTGGTCAAAAGCATGCCTGGCGGCTCGTACCGCCGTGTCGATGTCTTCTATGGTGCCAAGAGCGATGCGGCCGTATTCCTTCCCCGTGCTGGGATCTATAGTAGGTGTCGTTTCGCCGGAGCTGCCTGCCGCCCACTTGCCGTTGATGAAGTGCTTGTCCAATGCCGGACCTCCCTGATTGTGCGAATTGCTGGGCCATAAGAGGCCGCTGCCTGACATCCGGCAATTTGAGTTAAGCTCTCACTGCCATTGCAAACGATTATGGGACCCCAGTCAGGGAACCGCTGTTGGAAACACGGGTGGCCAGCCATTCGCCTTGGCGAATAAGGTCGGACATCAGCGTTATAAGCAGGTCATTCACCCTGACAGATGCTCTCGTCACGATCTGGGCGGGATTGCGGACGACAAAAATGCCGCGCCGGAACACGGGCTTGACGATGCGTGCCGCCGAGAGCTTTTGCTCGCGCAGTTCGGTAAGGATCGCGGCATGGGCGAGGAGCGAGTAGCCAAGTCCCTGCGCAACCAAGGTCTTGATATGAAGAAGCGAATCCAACTCGAAAGCGACATTGAGTTCGAACGCGTTGTGGCGCGTCTTGTCATCGACAAACCTTCTAAGCCCGTGCTGTTGCGTTGGAAGGATGAGCGGATATTTGTCAGGCTCGGCCAGGCTAACAGGCTCGACCGCGATCCCGTAGTCGTCGGTCGGACCGAACGCACGAGGCGGTCCAACCAGAAAGAGCTCCTCTACCGCCACCTGCGTAGCACTGAGGGCGCGCATATCCTGAACGTTATAGAGGACACCGACATCAAGACTGCCCTCCTCCAGCCACCGCCTAATGTGGCCAGACATAGCCTCCGATACATTGATCGAGATACCGGGAAACTGCTTCTTCGCCTCAACAATCAGACGGGCTCCGATCAGGGTGCTTACCGAGCTCGGCAGCCCGATCGACACCTTCTCGTGAATGAAGACGTCATCGTTGCGAATCTCTTCTCGTGCGCGCGACATTTCGCGAAGGATCGTGTTGGCATGTTCCCGGAAGATCCGCCCTGGCTCGGTCAACAAAACGCCGCGCGAAGTCCGCTCGAAAAGCTTTATTGAGAGTTCGTCCTCCAGTCGTAGCAGCATCTGGCTTAGTGACGGCTGGGCGATGTCGAGCCTATCGGCAGCTCTTGTAACGGAGCCGAGCTCCGCAATGGCAAGGAAGCATTTTAGTTGTCTCTCCTCCATGGACCCCTCCCAGAGCCAAACGAATCTTTCAGTCGCGGGGCTTGGCCCCGGCAATTGTCGTATCGTCCAAATTCGGTTGCACGTGCAGCTCGGGCTTTCCTCCTCGAATGTGTGGCCGCGGCATCCATAGGAATGCGTTATGGCTCAACCTTAAGCAGTGCGCGCTATTACTCTCGGGACACTAAGGCTCCATTGCTCCAGAGAAGAGCTCTAGACAGAGAAAAGTGCATAGCATCAGGCGCATAGCCATATCTTCTTTTTCCTGCGCTGCAGCAACGCTCCAGCGCCGCTAGATTACATACCTAAAGAGCAACGCCCGCAAGCACAGGAAGGCTATTCCCGCTATTGCAAAAAGCAATAGCTGACCCGCTATCGTTTTGTTCAATCGGTGCAAGAGCAATAGGCGATTAGCGCGGGAAGGCCCGTTCTGGAAGTATCGCCGAAACTTCAAATTTTGGGATACAACCATGCGTCACGATCTTGAGGGAATTACCGTCGTTGCTCTCGAACAGGCGGTGGCAGCTCCCTATGCAAGTTCCCGCCTTGCTGATGCAGGAGCGCGGGTCATCAAACTAGAACGCCACGAAGGAGATTTCGCGAGGAATTACGATAGCTATGTAAACGGACTGAGCGCCTATTTCGTCTGGCTAAACCGTGGCAAAGAGTCCGTCCTTTTCAACCTGAAAGACCCGGCGGACGTTAAGCTCCTACACTCCCTGCTCGCCACCGCGGACGTCTTCATTCAAAATCTTGCCCCAGGCGCTACCGACCGCGCCGGCATCGCAAGCGCCGAATTGCGGCAGCTCTATCCGAAGCTCATCACCGTGGACATCACCGGATACGGTTCGACGGGCGAGTATCGTTCGATGAAGGCCTATGATCTTCTGGTACAGGCAGAAAGTGGCCTTGCGCTGCTGACCGGCAACGACGCGGGCGCGGCGAGAGTCGGAGTGTCAGTGTGCGACATCGCATGCGGAATGTATGCGCATCAGGCCATACTCCAGGCCTTGTACGCTCGTGAAAAAAACGGAGAAGGTCGCGGTATCGAAGTCTCGCTGTTCCACAGCCTCGCAGACTGGATGAACGTGCCCTATCTTCAGTTCCAGTACGGTGGCCATCACCCCAGCCGGAACGGTCTGGAACATCCCACGATTGCCCCTTACGGTGTTTTCGGGTGTCACGGCGGAGAGAAGCTCCTGCTTTCCATTCAGAACGAGCGTGAATGGCAGCGCCTCTGCGAGCAGGTTCTCGAGCGAGCCGATCTGCATCTGCACGAGAAATTCTCGAACAACAATGCGCGCGTGAAACACCGTAGAGAGCTCGAAGCGGTGATTAACTCCATTTTCGGTGATCTGACGCGCGACCAGGTCGCCGAACGCCTGATGAAGGCGGAAATCGCCTTTGGGCGTCTTTCAACGCTTGAAGACCTCGGGAAGCACCCGCAACTGCGCACCATCGCCGTCGAAACCACGACGGGACAGGTTGAGCTTATAGCACCACCTTCGATAGCCGCAGGTGATCTGCATTTTGGTGCGGTCCCTGCTCTCGGCGCCCACGACAAGGCTGTGCGAGCCGAGTTTTTAACCACCTCCACAGACACCGTTACGATCACTGCGGCAAGGTAGTTGAGAGCACTGGTCGAGTACGTGGCCGCAGCCGGACGCGGCTCACCACGTCACGGTGATCGTAGTTAATGCGCGTGGAATGGGCGGACTATAGTTTTTTTTGAACCTTTTGGGGCTGAGCGCAATGGGGATTGGCGAGTTTTTCGGTCGCTTTAAGATTATCACCAAGATTGGCATCATCAGCGCCGCTTTTGTGCTGACAATCGGTGCGATCGGCGGCATCAGTTTCTATTCTACCGGCGTCCTGCAGCAACGGCTCGAATCCACAGGAGATGTCGTTAACGCCCTAACGGGATTCAAAAACGTTTATGCGAGCATGAGCCTTTTCCTTCAGAACGCGAATGAGGATTCCCGCCATGACCTTACGGAGAAACTGGGTAACCAAAAAGCTGTCTTACGGTTCGCGGAAAACAGGCTGGGCGCCGCTGACGGACGGGCAATTATCGCCGCCGCTGCACTGGATACCGCCAAGATCGAACTCAATCTTGATGAACTCTGGGAAATCCACCAGTCCGAACAGTCCGTGCGACAGAAATTCGAGGCAAGCGCGCAGCAGATAGCCGGTCTCCAGCAGAAGTTATCGCAGGAACAACTGGCTCTCGAGACCAACATCCGCGCAAGTGAAGAAACGGCAAAGTTGGCGCTACAGCGGGCCGACTATCTTGATGGGGCCGGCAGATTCTTCCAGAAATTGGCCGCGGATCTGGTAAGCGCCGACGCGGCGAAGGTGCTTTCGCTCGTCAAGGCGCGCTCGCGGTTCGTCGACAAACAACTATCCGAGCGGGCCGACGTGCTCTCCCCGGCACTCGCAAACTCCCTTCGGCAACTGTCTTCCCGCCTCACGGATCTGGGGACTGACCCGTCAGCGGCGGGCATATCCGTCGCCGCGGCGGCAAGTGTCGAAATTCAGAAAGCTATAGAGGCCGAAGGGTTTCAGGACATGAAATCGGCCACAAAAGTGTTCGCGGATATGAGTGACAAATCAGCTCTCGCGGTCGCGGTTGCAGGTCATTCAAGGCGGCTGTCCTACGATCTCGCCATTCTTCAAACCACTGTGGCACGGCATGTCGGCGAACCCACGGCCTTTCGGGAGGAAGCCGTTTTGAAAGCGCTCAAGTCGGTTGATGATGACCTCGTTAGTTTCTCAAATGCGGTGAGCGGTCTGACCTTTTTCGATGGCCTGCCCGCCGCGCTGGACCCTCCACTTGATGGTATACGGACGGGCACAGGCGAACTCAGGCAGATCGCTGTCGACCGTAACACAGCGTTCAACCAGGCGGCTGCCACGATCGACAGGATATGGGCTTCGCTTTCAGACTTGGTAATGGATCAAAAAGCGGTCGCCGATAGGGACCGGGGGCTGGCAAACACGCTCTCAGTTTCAGCCATCGTGGCCGGCGTTGCGGTCGCCGTCTTCGCCGCCTGGCTGTTGATTTTTACGCTTAAAATCCCGATTGAGCGGGTCACCACGGCCATGCTCAAGCTCGCTCGCGGACAAGAACCGGAGCCTGGGAATGACGAGGCGCGCAAGGATGAAGTCGGCGATATCGCCCGTGCGCTCGGCGTTTTTCGCGAAAATGCCCGGGCGAAAGTCAGGATCGAAGCAGAAAGCGCAGCGCAGCGCATAGCGGCCGACGGCGAGAGAGTGCGCAATGAGGCGGAGCGCTCCGCCTCGAACCAGCAGCTCGAGTCAGCGGTGACCCATATTGCGGCGGGGTTGGAGCGGCTTGCAATGGGCGACATCTCCGTTCAAATCGACACCGTGTTCACCGGACCTCTCGAAAAGCTGCGTATTGATTTCAACAGTTCGCTGGCGCGCCTGAACGAGACGCTTCTCCAAATTCGCAACGAAGCAGTGCAGCTTGAAAATAACGGAAACCTGCTGGGTGGGTCGGCCAACCAACTCGCCAAGAGGTCGGAGGCTCAAGCCGCTTCGCTGGAAGAAACAGCCGCCGCGATGGCTCAGATCGCATCGATCGTGCAATCGACTGCATCACAGGCCGAACACGTCAGCCATGCTGTCAGCGACACCAAATCCGCGGCCGACGAATCCAAAACTGTTGGCGTCAACGCATTGGAGGCCATGGTCCGGATAGAAGTCGCTTCCCAGCAGATCGAACAGATTATTGGCGTTATCGACGAAATCTCATTCCAGACGAACCTCCTGGCACTCAATGCTGGCGTCGAGGCCGCGCGCGCTGGCGAGTTTGGAAAGGGTTTCGCCGTCGTGGCACAGGAGGTCCGCGAGCTTGCGCAGCGCTCGGGATCTGCGGCGGAGGAGGTGAAGACACTGATTGGCCGCGCTTCTGTTGAAGTTCAGACGGGGTCGCGGATGGTTCGCGCGATGAACGATGTCCTGAATTCGATCAGTAGCGAGATCGCCAAAGTCAGCGGTGAGGTCGAAGCCATTGCGCTTGCCAGCCGCACTCAGGCGGCGTCGGTATCCGAGGTGAATTCGTCGATCTCCTATATGGACCAGATTACCCAGCAAAACGCGGCGATGGTCGGCCAGACAAGTGACCTTGGTCAATCCGTTTCGCAGCTCGCGTTATCGCTACGCAAGCTGGTCGACCGGTTCACTTTGAATGCAGAGCTGGTGGTCAACCGGCGCGAAAACGTAGTCCAGTTACCACTATAGGCGCGAACTTAAGATTTAGTCGGGGCAAGCCCCTAAGCTCTGCCCCGACCCCAGTGCCGAAAGCCATTTAGACTTGCTGTATGGAGCCCCCGTTAGCTCTACAAACTCGAGGCTTTGCCCCGCCACTGGGCTGGACCGAGGATATGAATGGACTGACCTCGGCAGTCCACTGCCACGGTTACGGGCATCTCCTCGACGCGCATCTCATATATCGCTTCCATTCCAAGGTCGTCGTAGGCGACTCGCTTGGCTTCCTTCACCGCCTTCGAAACAAGATAGGCGGCGCCGCCGACAGCGACGAGATACGCGGCTTTGTGGCGCGCGATTGCCTCAATCGCCTCCCTGCCCCGTTCGGCTTTGCCGATCATTACCCTTAAGCCCGTGCCAGCAAGCACCTCCTCGGTGAACCGATCCATGCGCGTGGCTGTGGTCGGGCCTGCCGGCCCGATTACCTCGTCCCCAACCGCATCCACCGGCCCTACGTAGTAGATGGCTTTCCCCGTCAGATCGACCGGCACTTGTCCACCAGCCCGGAGGGTTTCGACCATCCGTTTGTGTGCCGCGTCGCGTCCGGTGTAGAGCGTACCGCTGAGAAGGAGTGTTTCTCCACACTTCCAGGAGCCAACTTCCTCATCCGACAAGGTGTCGAGGTCGACCTGTCGATAGTTTGCGGCCGTCCTGTCGAGGACAAGTTCGGGCCAGTCGGACATCGACGGCGCGCGGAACTCGGCTGGGCCACTCCCGTCCAGATCGAAATGCATGTGACGTGTTGCTGCGCAGTTGGGAATGAGGGCAACCGGCAACGAGGCCGCGTGTGTCGGGAAAGACTGTATCCTCACATCCAGCAGGGTTATCGTACCCCCCAATCCCTGCGCTCCTATACCGAGCTCGTTCACGCGATTGAAAATCTCCAGACGGAGCTCCTCAATCCGATTGGCGGGACCCCGCCTCAGCAGTTCGAGCATATCCATCTCTTCGTTCATGGCTTGCTTGGCCATAAGCATCGCCTTATCGGCGCTGCCACCCACGCCGATGCCGAGAATTCCGGGAGGACACCAGCCGGCGCCGAGGCCCTCTACGGTTTTGACAACCCAGTCGGAAATCGATTCAGAAGGCTCTAGTACGACAAACTTGGCCTTGTTTTCGGAACCGCCGCCCTTGGCGGAGACCGTAATCGACATCCGCTCACCGGGCACGAGTTCGACAGACAGCATACCGGGAGTGTTATCACCGCTGTTCTTCCGAGTACCCAGAGGGTCCACCACGATCGAGGCGCGAAGCGGATTGCTATTGTTGAGATATGCGCGCCTGATCGCGATATCGATAATTTCCTGAAGCGATTTGTCGGAGTCGATGCGCACCATCATGCCGAGCTTGACGAAGACATTCACCGACCCCGTGTCCTGGCAAATCGGTCTTCGCCCTATAGCGGCCATTCGCGAATTAACGAGAATTTGTGTAATGGCATCGCGGGCAGCGGGGCTTTCCTCGCGCTCGAGCGCAGAGACCATGTGCTGGATAAAGTCGGGGGGGTGGTAGTAAGAGATGTACTGCAGCGCTTCCGCGATGCTTTCGACGATATCGGCTTCTTTGATGACGGTCATGACAAAACGAGCTCAGCATTTGGATCAGCGTTTGACCATGAACGTTGTTTCGGATGGCGGCCAGACGAAAAAACTATTGGGAGCGATACCCCACCTCAATACCGGCGCCGCCATTGCAATCCGCTATCGCTCAAAGATGGAGGAACGTGTTGCGCTGCGGGCGCGTCTTTTCCATCGTCGGGTAGCATGTAGATGTCACGAAAGGCGTATTGATGGATATTCCCGTGGGAGGCAAATATAGACCAGGCGAGGCAATGTTAGCGCCGGCTCCTTCCATGTTACCTCCCAAGGCCGCTTCCGGGCCTCCTGAGCTGCTCTCGAATTTGCGTGAAGCGCTCATCGCCTGTGATATCAAGGATGGCGTGACATTGTCATTCCATCACCACCTGCGGGACGGCGATGCCGTGCTGAACCAGGTTTTGAATGCCGCCGCGGAAGCTGGCCTGAGGGGCCTGACAGTCGCTGCGAGCTCGATCTTTCCGATCCACGCTCCACTCGTAGACCATATCGCGACGGGCGTTGTGACGGGGCTAGTCTGCGACTATGTAAAGGGTCCGGTGGCGAGTGCAATTATGGCCGGGCTGATGCCCGAACCCGTTCTCCTCCAGAGCCACGGCGGCCGCGCCCGTGCTATTTCAAGTGGTCAAATGCGGATAGACGTAGCATTCCTCGGTGCTCCGAGGGTGGGTCGCGACGGTGCCGCGACCGGAGCCGGAGGCCGGGCCTCGTGCGGCCCGCTCGGTTACGCGATGGTCGACGCGGACTATGCAAAAAATGTGGTGCTTCTGACAGAAGAAATCTGCTCCGCTCCACCGGACAGATACGAAATCGAGCCAGGCAAAGCCGACTTTTTGGTAAAGGTGCCAAGCCTGGGGGATAACCGGCGGATCCTGTCAGGTGCAACGGCGATCGCGACCGATGCAGCAAGCAGCACCATCGTCGATCTTGTTCTCGGCGTCATACAAGCGAGCGGCTTGGTTGCCAACGGTTTTTCGTTCCAGACGGGGGCAGGCGGAATCTCCCTGGGAGTGGCGAACAAGTTGGGTCACCTTCTCGCCACCGCCGGCGTTCGGGGCGGGTTTATCTCGGGAGGCATTGCTGGCGGACACGTAGCCCTCCTCGAGGCAGGGCTGTTCGAGCGTATCCTCGACGTGCAGTCTTTCGATCTGGAGGCGGTCCGTTCGTATGAACGGAGCGTAACGCACATCGCGATGTCAGCATCCCGCTACGCATCACCCATCGACCCGTCTCCCGTGGTTGATCTGCTTGATACGGTTGTTCTTGGGGCTGCGGAGGTGGACAGGTCTTTCAACGTGAATGTCGCAACGGGTGGTGACGGCGTCATTCTTGGAGGACCGGGCGGTCATCCAGACACCGCCGCCGGCGCGAAGCTTACAATCGTCACGACCCGCCTTAGGGCAGGCGGCAATCCAAAGATCGTCGATCGCGTTGCTTGCTGCGTCACCCCCGGCTGCGATGTGGATGTCGTGGTGACGGAAGCGGGGATCGCCGTCAATCCCATGCGCATGGATCTGCTCGAGCGGTTTCGCAAAAGCTCGCTTCCCCTCCGCACGATTGACCAGCTCGCCGCAATCGCAGCCTTGGAGGCCCCTGTGCGGCCCTTGAACAAAAGCGATTCCATCGTTGCCCTTGTCGAACGGCGCGGGGGCGGATGTATGGACGTCATTTACGGCCGTACCGCTTGAAGCGTTCACCCGTTGGCATGATAGCTTGCAAAAGGCGCCGCTAGGCTGCGCTTCTTCGCAGAGCTTCAGAATGCGGCCTGCGCTCGTTTGCGGGCGTTTCGTCAACGTCGTTTGCAAACGTCGTAAGCCCGCGGCGCTTCAACCAGTCCCTTCCCCACGAGCAGAGGTCGAGAAGGATCGGCCCGATCGACCTTCCTTCCTCGGTAAGCGAGTACTCGACCTTGGGAGGAACAACCGCGTAGACTTCGCGATGGACGAACCCGTCGTCCTCTAGTTCTCTTAGCTGCTTCGACAACAGCCGCGGCGTGCAACCGGGCAGTCGTCGTTGAAGCTCGTTGAAGCGGGTCGTGCCGTCGGTCATCAAGTGGAAAAGGATGACACCTTTCCAACGCCCATTGATAAGATTGAGCGCTGCCTCCATGGAGCACGCAGGCACGGCGTCGTAGTTGCGTCGTTTGGGCATGATTCACTCCCCGATACGGAAAGAGGCTGTACTGACCCAAAGTATAGCGAGGTGAGGTGTTTGTACAAGACACTACGCTTATGCGTACTGTCGACTTGCTCGCGCCTCGCTCAAGCAGATTTCGATTTTGGGCAGCGCCAGAGGCGGCTTCCGACTACGCTGATGCGAGGCAAACCGCTATACATGTGCGTAGTATAGGCCTTTTTTTCCCGTATTGAACGCTGGAATGGATTCCGTATCTCTGGGCCATCGCTGATCGACAACCCAGGAGTCGTAAATGCCAGTAATGTTATTTGAGCCAATCATAATCAGGGACACCGAGTTCCGCAACCGTATCGCCATGTCACCTATGTGTATGCATTCAGCAGGTTCCGACGGCCGCGTGAACGATTTTCACCTTGTCCACTACGGTGCGCGTGCGCTTGGCGGGGCTGGTCTCGTTTTTCTAGAGACAACCGCAGTGCTTGAGAACGGGCTGATCGGGCCCGGCGATATCGGTATCTGGGATGACGGACAGGTTTCGGGGCTCACTAGATTGACCGATGTCATTCATCAATTCGGTGCCAAGGCCGGTTGCCAGCTTGGCCATGCCGGAAGACAGTTCGGTATCGATGGCGTGCCGGCGATCGCACCGTCGGCCATCCCGTTCATGGCTGATTCCCGCGTGCCTGAAGGACTGACCGTAGATGGTATCAAAGACGTCGTAGAGGCATTTCGCCGAGGTGCACGTCGGGCGCGCGAAGCGGGATTTGACGTCATTGAAATTCACACGGCGCACGGCTACCTACTCAATGAATTCCTGTCGCCGCTGGCCAATCACCGCAGCGATGAATATGGCGGCAGTCACGAAAATCGCTATCGGATTGTGCGCGAGGTCATAGATGCGGTTCGCTCGGAATGGGAGGGTCCCCTATTCGTGCGCATATCGTCTACGGATTACGTCGCGGGAGGAAATACGCCGTCTGATTTCCTAGTGTATGGCCAATGGATGAAGGAACAGGGGGTCGATCTGATCGACTGCTCGTCTGGCGGCATTGCGATGGTCAAGGTCGATTCCTTCCCGGGTTACCAAGTGCCGGCAGCCGAACTTCTTCGTCGGAAACTGGAGATTAAGACCGGAGCGGTGGGTTTGATCGAGACCGGACGACAGGCCGAAGAGATTCTTCAAAACGGACGTGCGGACATCGTTCTGATTGGGCGCGAAATACTCAAGGACCCGTTCTGGCCGAGAACTGCGGCGGATGAACTCAAGTCGGAGATCCCCGTCCCGCCGCAGTACACACGCTACGGGTCGGCATGGCAGCGCGCGCTCCCCCCGCGCCCCGCAGCGCCGCTCCCAGCCACAGCCGCCTGACAAGTTTCGTGTGCGGGCGACGCAAAGCGTTTGCATGCATCAACCATACACCGGAGATTTCCATGAAGGCCATTGGCTACACAAATGCAGGATCCGCAGAAGTTCTGACCGAGCTTGAAGTCAACGACCCCTTTCCAGGCCCGCGCGATCTAGTCGTTTCCGTCAAGGCGGTGTCCGTAAATCCCGTGGATACCAAGGTTCGAAAAAGAGCGGAGCCGGAGGAAGGCCACTCAAAGATTATAGGATACGACGCCGCAGGTGTCGTCGTTGCGACGGGCGAGGATGTGTCGCTGTTCAACGTGGGTGACGAAGTATTCTATGCAGGCAGTATTGATCGGCAGGGCAGTAACGCAGAGTTACAGGCCGTGGACGAAAGGATAGTGGGGCGCAGGCCAAAAACGCTCTCATTTGCAGAATCGGCCGCGCTCCCTTTGACGGCACTAACCGCGTGGGAGTTGTTGTTTGAACGTCTGCGCGTGCCCCACGATATGAAATCAATATCTGGTTCGATCCTGATTATAAACGGCGCGGGTGGGGTAGGATCAATTCTCATCCAGTTGGCAAGGCGGCTCACTGGCCTAACCGTCATCGCCACCGCGTCTCGCCCCGAAACGGTCGAATGGGTGAGAAAACTTGGCGCGCATCATGTCGTAAGCCACCGTGAGCCACTCGACCGGGCGATCCGTCAACTCGGCATCCAAACTGTGGATTATGTCGCGGGTCTCACCGAGACCGACAAACACCTCGACGAGATCGTCGAGATCATCGCACCTCAGGGATCTCTTTCGCTGATTGATGACATCCACCTCGATATCGGCAATCTCAAACCGAAGAGCGTCTCGGTTACTTGGGAAATGGTTTTTACCCGTCCGCTCTTTCAAACCGAGGATATGATTATGCAACACCGAATTCTCAACGAAATTGCTGACCTCGTAGATGCGGGGGTTCTGCAAACAACTGCGGTTCATCATGTCGGCGAGGTCTCGGTTTCGAACCTCCAAAAGGCGCACAAGCTTATTGAGACAGGCAAAACCATAGGGAAAATCGTTCTCGGCTGAGAATTCAGCAGACCGCGCCAAATCAGCAGCCTGATCCTTGTCCACCCCAAGGGGCGCACTCCAGGCTACGGTGAATTTTGCCTTCCCCTCGACACACGTTGTCGGGGGTCTGCCGCGCTTAATCTTATTGCCGCGGCTAAGCTGGCCCCAGCGAGCTTGGGACTAGTTCCCCTACCGACCCGTCCACACACTCTGGCCCGTCATGCCTTTGAAAAAGCCAAGGGAAAACAGCTACCAGGCGAGGCCGGCAATCGCCTCCAGAAACTCGTCTATCTCGTCCTCGGTATTGTAATAGTGCGGTGACGCCCGCACGACCGGCGGAAGTTGTCGCATATGGGCGTCAACGGGTGTGCTCGAGGGAGGCGAAACCGAGACGTTGATTTCCTTGCTCGTCAAGTCGGCCATGACGGCTGACGATTCCCAGCCCTTGACGGTGAATGAGATGATGGACGCAAGCGGCGCCCCGAGATCATGTACGGACACCGCTCGCATCTCCCTCAGTCCCTCACGAAGCCTGAACGAGAGGTGACTACAACGCTCTTCGATGCTCTCGAGCCCAATGTCGAGCGCGTAATCCACTGCTGCCCGCAGTCCGAGACGCACCGAGTAGTTTTTCTCCCAAGTTTCAAAACGTCTGGCATCAGGTCGCAACTCGTATCGCTCCGGTGCAGTCAAAGGCGCACCATAGAGATCGATTACGGCTGGCTCGATCTTCTCCAGGACCGATTTGCGCATATACATGAAGCCGGTCCCGCGCGGCGCACGGAGAAACTTGCGGCCCGTAGCGGTAAGGATGTCGCAGCCGAGGGCGTTAACATCAATCGGGATTTGTCCCGCAGCTTGGCATGCGTCGAGCAGATAGAGAATTCCATTTTCGCGCGCGATCCGACCGATCGCTGCCGCTGGGTTAATGAGCCCGCCGTTTGTTGGGATCCAAGTGATCGCGATCAACCGGACGCGCTCATCAAGCATTCTTGCCAACGCATCCGGATCGAGGACACCAGTAGGATCATTTGGAATGACTTCGATCGACACGCCCGTCCGTTTGGCAACCTGCAGAAAGGCAACGTAGTTGGCTGCGAATTCGGCACTTGATGTCAGGATCCGGTCGCCAGGACCGAAGGCGAGCGAATAGAAGGCGCGCTGCCAAGCGGTCGTTGCATTTTCGGCTATCGCTATCTCATCGCGGGCGCAGTTCACGAAAGTGGCCAAACTTTCGTATGTTCCCTCCAGTATGGAATCGGCCTCAGCTGCTGCCTCGTATCCACCGATCTCCCCCTCCCTGCTCAGATAGCCGGTTACCGCTTCAATAACCGGGGTCGGCATCAGCGCGGCGCCAGCATTATTGAGATGGTTTCTGTTTTTTGTGCCGGGTGTATCAGCACGCAGGCGAAGAACGTCCAGTGTTTTCGTAGCGCTGCGGCTGATTTGTGACACCAGCGATTCCTTCCTTAATCAAACCGTCACTCTTGTTGGGCAATTGGCATTGTCGCGGAACCCACTATTTTTGCAAACCCGTGTGCAGGATTGAACGGGGTGTGGGAAAGCCGCTGGAAAGAGTTGTCGAATGCCGGACGAGCCACAGGCGTCGAAAGGCCGGCTCGCATATTGCAAATGCTTGCTTTAAAGTAACAGGGAATAATGTTTTGACATAGCACGATGAACTCTGTGATAGGTCCATAGTATGGTTCGCCCTTTAAACAGTCGCCATATAGAGGCTTTCCGTGCGGTCATGATGAGCGGGACCACCACCGGGGCGGCACAACTCCTGAACACGACTCAGCCGGCGGTGAGCCGGACGCTCGCGCAATTGCAATCGGCAACAGGCATCAAGCTGTTTGAGATCCAGCGTGGCCGTTTGGTGCCTACCCCAGAAGCAAAGGAGCTGTTTGATTCGGTGCAGAGGCACTTTCTTGGTCTTGAGAAAATCGAACAGACCGTATTGGCTCTTCGCCAAGGTGGTACTGGATTGCTTCGGATTGCATGCACCCCAGTGTTGGGAATGTCTGTCATTCCTGCGATTACACAGGAGTTCAGACAGGAATTTCCAAAAGTGCGCGTGAGCTTGCACACGATCGAAACACATCTCATGCAAGATGGTCTCTTGAGCGGAATGTACGATCTTGCGCTCTCAACGAGCAGCTTGAACTCAACAGGTCTTGATCCTGAACTCGTCCATCAGTCCCAGGCTGTATGCGTGATGAGCAAGCTCCATCCTCTCACGACGAAAAAAATGATCCAAATTGAGGACCTGTCATACTATCCGCTCCTAACACACCACCAGGATGACACATTACAAAGGCGGCTCGACCACCTTCTGACGAAAAAAGGCGTGATTCCGTCTTCAGTAATCGAAACAAACTATTCCGCTACAATCTGTACACTTGCGGCCGCCAATCTTGGACTGGGCGTGATCAGTCCATATGCTGCCCGGGTCTTCTCAAGCCTGATTCACGTGGCCGACTTCCATCCGCGTATACCCGTCCAGACCGAGATGGCGTTCCCACCGAATATGGCCCAATCCAAACTCGCTGTGGTTTTTGCCGAAAGCGCCCGAGAAGTTTTCCAAAAGCTCACATAGCGGCTTAAACCCGCAAGCGCACAGGGCATTTGGGACTGCAGCCCAGACTTACCAGTCTTGGGCACTCGTGTGCCTGGTTCAAGCTAGCATGGGTAGGGGCACTGCCTGGAAAGCCTGACGTATACCAAATCCACATTGCCTGCCATAAAAAGGGCATTTGCAGATATCGTGTCGGCTTTCTAATGTTTCTAGCAGGGGCACTGGTGCTGTCAGAATATCGAGGCAACATCTGGATGCTTGCGATCACCAGCTGAGCTTTGCGGGCAGCGGAGGATAGTATGTTTCATGACCTTACACACCGATTCCACGACGGGATGCCGGTTCCGCGGTTACGTGTCGGCGAGTTTGGTGTTCGTATTGAACCCTATCTCACTCATGTCGCTACCTCACCGTCCTATGACCATAAGTCGGAATTTGAGATCACCATGGTCTCGTTTCAAACCTCGGTTGGGACAAAGCTAGATGCACCGCGACACCGATTTCACGACGGCGAGGATATTGCTTCGATCGAACTGACGCGGCTGATACGCAGCGGGGTCGTCATCGATGCCCGGCACGCTCAGCCCGGCGAGTGCCTTGGCATCGAAAAGATCAAGATCCCTTCCGATCTAGCCGGTCAAGCCGTGCTTGTGAACTTCGGCTGGGATAAGTTCTGGGGCACGGAACGCTACTACGATCATCCGTATCTGTCACGTGAGGTTGTCCAACACTTGCTTGATCATAGGATCAGTATGCTCGGGGTCGACTGTTCCAATGTTGACTCCACCAGCGACATGGAACGACCTGCACATACATGGCTTCTTCGCGAAGGATCGCTCGTGGTGGAGAATTTGCGCGGTCTAGACGCGTTGCTTGGTCTGCAGTTCAGGTTTTATGCGATCCCGCTGCCGGCTAGTGAAGCGGCAGCGTTTCCCATTCGCGCATTTGCAGAAGTGATTTGACGCTGGTTTGGCCGGTGCAGCGCTTGCAGCGGCTCGGCCATCCAAGCGGAAAAGCACGACACAAAGAACTACGACAAGGGTGAACTTGCTCAGAGGGAAAATCTCGAGCGGCGTAGACACAACCATAGGAGGATTTCATGAAAGAACACATCTTTTTAGCAGGCCTACTTTCAGCGTTCACCGTTACAACGGTCGCTGCTTTCGCTGAAGACTCGCCGACACTGGCGAAGATCAGGCAAAGTGGAACAATTTCTCTCGGGCATATGGAGACCTCTGTTCCCTTCTCCTATTACGATCAGAACCAGGAGGTGATCGGCTACTCTCGTGAAATTCAGTTGCGTATCGTCGAATCGATAAAAGCCAAACTTGGCCTTGATTCTCTCGTTGTTCGTAACATGCCGATTACCTCCCAGAACCGCATCCCGCTCATCCAGAACGGGACGGTCGACATCGAGTGCAGCTCGACAACGCATAATCTCGAGCGCGCTAAACAAGTTGCATTCTCGAATTCAATTTTCCTGATCCAGACGCGACTGCTGACGGCCACCGACTCAGGCGTCACTGACTTCGAGGATCTTAAGGGAAAGACCGTCGTCACCATGGCGGGAACAACGTCTGAACGACTGCTGCGAGCTATGAACCAGGATCGCCAGATGGGAATGAGCGTGATCAGCGCCAAAGACCAGGGAGAGTCGTTCCAGACATTGGAGACCGGCCGGGCGATCGCCTATATGTCGGATGATGCGGTGCTAGCCGGTCAGAAGGCGCGGTCTCGCACGCCTGAAAAGTGGCAGATCGTCGGTAAGCCGCAGTCCAAGGAGGTCTACGGGTGCTTGATGCGACGGGACGATCCGCAGTTCAAAAAAATCGCAGACGACGTAATCGCGAAACTCGAAACTTCTCCAGAGATCGACGACCTCTACAAGAAGTGGTTTGAAACCCCCGTTCCGCCGCGCGGCCTAAACCTTGGTTTTCCCATGAGCGCTGGCTTGAAAGCGCTCTACAAGAGCCCGAATGACACAGCCTCCGACGATCTGAACAAAGCAGGCCAATAACCGAGCCATAGGCGGAGGGGCCGCATTGCTGGCCCTTCCGTCAGGAGTCACATCATGAATTATTCATGGAATTGGGGGGTCTTTCTGGATCCCGTTTCCACTGGTGAACCCGCAACGTACCTTGGCTGGCTGCTGTCAGGTTTCTACGTCACCATCCAGGTTTCTCTCGCCGCTTGGATCATCGCGCTTGTTCTCGGGACGATCTTAGGCGTCTTGCGGACCCTCCCCGGCCATGGCTGGTCCAATATTGGCGCAGCCTATGTTTCGATCTTTCGAAATATTCCGCTGATCGTCCAGTTTTTCATTTGGTACTTCGTTATTCCGGAACTCTTGCCGCAACATCTCGGCACGTGGATCAAGCAGCTTCCACCCACGACTCAATTCTTTGCCACTTCGGTTGTCTGCCTCGGTCTTTTTACCGCCGCTCGCCTCTGTGAGCAGGTGAGATCCGGTTTGCTCTCTCTCCCACCCAGACAGTTAGCGGCATGCCTAGCACTCGGGTTTTCGCGGTGGCAGGCGTATCGGTACGTGCTATTACCGGTGTCTTTCAGGGTTATTCTGCCACCCCTGACGTCAGAGTTTCTCAACGTCTTCAAGAATTCGGCTGTCGCTTCGACCATCGGTCTTTTGGACCTTACTGCACAAGCACGGCAGCTTGTCGATTATACTGCGCACACATACGAATCTTTTGTCGCAGTGACATTAGCTTACGCCATCATCAACCTCTTCGTGGTAGCAAGCGCGCGCATCATCGAACCAAAGCTTAGAATCCCCGGTTCGATGGGGGTTCGCTGATGCACAACCTCAGCTGGGAGATCCTCTATGAGAGCCTGCCGGCCCTAGCCGCGGGCACGGTCGTCACCCTTCAGATCACAATCACGGCCGTCATTGCGGGTATATCGCTCGGCACGGTACTTGCACTTCTACGGCTTTCAAACATCACGGCGCT
>NZ_VSZV01000218.1:0-14151 GCF_008919455.1 Rhizobium sp. PEPV16 | reverse complement strand
CCTTGAACGCCTTGTCCTCAATTGACTCATTATATTTATTGTTCGCCATTCGGTTATGCCTCGTTACTGTCAGCCAGTCCGACAGCGCATCCTGGGCTTCCGCCTCACCCGGGAACAACTTTGCCGTTCCAGCCCTCCATCCCAACGAAGGACGGATAAGCATGTCATTTCAGAGTAGATAGCCGCTTTTTCAAACGGAAGGTATCAAAACACTACCATTATCCACTCGCTCGGCAAAGGCGCGTACCATAAACCCGCTCCACCAGTATCGTAGTGACACATCTGGGCTCTTCACACAATTAATGAAGGCTTGAGATTCATGGCTCGTTAACTCGTTGTTAACACCTTTGAATCCTAGCTACGGCTTAAAAACCAATAATTTAGGGATATTTAACGGACGTTAACCATATGGCGAGATTTCCGCCCCGAATGTGCCGGAATTTAACGTGATGGCCACCCTCCTGTCGCAGAACTGTTGCAACTGCAGACGACAGAGACGGGAGAATTGGCAATGGCAGCCCAGATGGCAGCATTGAACATCGTATTCGAGGCGCCGGATAATGCAAAGGGACCGTGTCCCTCCAAGGTCCGGCCGATTGATCTGGTGCATCTCGCAAAGCAGACGATGGGCGATAAGACGCTGGAACTCGAAGTCCTTCAGATGTTTGCGCGCCAGGCCCGCGCATGCCTGCAGGATATTGCCAGCGGCGAAACCATCCGTATCGGCGCAGCCGCGCATCGGCTGAAGGGCGCGGCAAGCTCGGTCGGCGCGTTCCGCGTGTCGCAGACGGCGGAAGCCGTCGAGGAAAACGGCGGCGATGCCGGCGCGACCGCAGCGCTCGGTGCCGCCGTCATCGACGCCGAGAATTTTATCCTGAAGCTCTGCCGCGGCTGATCTCCAAGTTTCTATCTGACGCATGTCGTTGTCCCAAAACCGCTGCGTACTTTTGGGCGACGTGCATAGGATAGCGTTCGAACGAGGCCCGTTGTTCCATTGCGGAACCGCGGGTCTTTTTGCGACGTCCCTTATGACGCTTTGAAGACGGCGGGCGAAGGCCCGATCTGCGAGGCTGTGGCAAATTTCCCCAATATTGACTGATGCGTCGAATTGTCGGAAGAAAATCCGCCCACTCACTTGAAGACCGGAAATAGTCCTGATGCCTAAACTTACCATCGTCGCCTTCGACGGCACGCGCTTCGACCTCGACGTCGACCAAGGCTCCACCGTGATGGAGAATGCCGTGCGCAATTCGGTCCCCGGCATCGAGGCCGAATGCGGCGGCGCCTGCGCCTGCGCGACCTGTCATGTCTATGTCGACGAGGAGTGGACGGAGAAGGTCGGCCAGCCGGAAGCGATGGAAGAGGACATGCTCGACTTCGCCTTCGATGTGCGCCCGACCTCGCGGCTGTCCTGTCAGATCCGGATGAAGGCTGTCTATGACGGGCTGGTGGTGCACGTGCCGGAACGCCAGGCCTGACGCGTACTGCGCTTCAAACGCCGCCGAAAAAATCGATAAAAAAAGACGCCTCGCGCGCTAGAGCGAGCGAGGCGAGGCGGGCGCATTACCTACGGATGAGGGAGGAACATCCGCGGCTTCGGAACGCGCCAGGAGAACCCAGCGATGAAAGTGCAGATGCCGTACCTGAACTTTCGAATGTGTTCATATTAACGCGTTCCGGTTGAGTCTGCCAGGATGAAAAATGACCATTCAATCGCTGGGGAGGGTGCAAGTTTCGCACAAGTTTCGTTATGCAGCTAAGGGTTTTCGCTCGCAACCAGACTGGAAAAGCCTTATTTTGCGCCGGCTCGACCGTTGATTCGATTGTTCAGCAACCTCAGCATGCGCTTCTGGAAATTGACCGCCTCGACCCGGTCGAATCGCGCCTGCTGCCGGTCGTGCTCCTCTATACCGCGAGCTGATTCGTCGGAGACGAGTTCCTGCATGGCTTCGCAGCTGCGCTGCTGCGGCAGCGCGCGAATGGCGCGCTCCATGGCGCGGGCCTGGTCGCGGGCGATCTCGGCATGGCGCTCCTCGTGGCGCTTGATATCGCTCGACAGCGCGTCCCAGATCATCGACAGCTCCTTGCTGGCGCCCTTGCGGCTGCTCCAGCGCGGCAGGATGATCTGGGTGTGGACCGTGACCTTGACGTTGCCGACGCGGCAGCGCCCGTTATTCTGAATATAGGTTGCCTCGCCGCCGAAGCGGATCTTCGTAGCGCCGGGATGGCGCGCCGAGGAACCGCTCGCCGTCGGGCCGCGCCGGCTGAGTTCGCGGTCGAGCTCATCCGCGGTTTTGCCCCGAATGTCGAAATAGGAATAGCTTTTCGATGCGATCACTTCGGCTGCCGACGGGCTGCAGAGGGAAAGAGCAATGGAAAAGGCGATAGGAACGACCATATAACGCACTGCAAGCGGCATTCTGAACGCAACCCGTGTTGAAATCGGCAGGAGCTTGGGGCATAGCCACCCCAAGCGCAATATCAGATGGCGCTTTTTTCGTCATCAATGGGATAAGTCTGGTGACAGGGCTCGAAGGCAGCATATGGCGTGTCGGCCATGGCCGGGAGATCGAACTCGGGCGTCGTTCGGTGATCATGGCGATCATCAACGTGACGCCGGACTCCTTTTCCGATGGCGGACGCTTTGAAACCGTCGATGCGGCGGTCGAACAGGCGTTGCGGGCGGTGAGCGAGGGTGCCGGCATTATCGATATCGGCGGCGAATCGACCCGGCCGAACGCAGCAAAGGTCAGTCCTTCCGAGGAGCAGGCGCGCGTGCTGCCCGTCATCGAGGCGTTGCGCGGCCGCACCCAGGCGCTGATCTCGATCGACACCTATCGCGCCGAGACGGCGCGGCTTGCGATCAGTGCCGGCGCCCATATCGTCAATGACGTCTTCGGGCTGCAGAAGGAGCCCGATATCGCCGATATTGCCGTGGTGACCGGAGCCGGGCTTTGCATCATGCATACCGGCCGCGACAGGGTAAAACTTGTCGATGTGATTGCCGACCAGGTGCATTTCCTCGAACGGTCGCTTGATATCGCCGCTGCATCAGGCGTCAACCGCGACCGCATCGTGCTCGATCCGGGCTTCGGCTTCGCAAAGGAGACGGCGGAGGAGAACCTGGAGCTGATGGCGCGGTTTTCCGAACTTTCCCGCTTCGGCCTGCCGCTGCTTGCCGGCACTTCGCGCAAACGCTTCCTCGGCACGGTAACGGGGCGTGAGGCGCAAGACAGGGATGTAGCGACGGCTGCGACCAGCGCGCTGCTCAGGCTTCAAGGGGCTGCGGTTTTCCGGGTGCACAATGTCGCAATCAACAGGGATGCGCTTGATATCGCCGATGCTATGCTTAATGCGCGCCAGGAATTCGAGAGGAAGCGGCCGACATGACCACCTACACGATCACGCTGCAGAACTGCGCCTTCTTTGCGCGCCACGGTGTGCATGACGAGGAGGAATTCCTCGGCCAGCGTTTCTTCGTCGATGCCGAGCTCGATGTCGTCGCCGGCGAGGCGCTGGAAAGCGATTCGATCAACGATACCGTCAATTACGGCATCGCCTTTACCGTGATCGAGCAGATCGTCACCGGCAAGCGGCGTTACCTGATCGAGTCCCTGGCGCTCGATATCGCCAAGGGGCTCTGCGAGACATTCCCGCAGATCCGGCGGGCAAAGATCACGGTGCGCAAGCCGAACGCGCCGGTGCCCGGCGTGCTCGATTTCGTGCAGGTGAGCGTTGAGCACTTTGCTTAAGGCCGCGTTCCAATCCGCCACACTCGGTCTCGGCGGAAATATCGGCGACCCGGTGAAGGCGATGGCGGCTGCGCTGCAAAAGCTGGATTCGCGGGACGACTGCCGGGTTACCGCGGTCTCGCGGCTCTATCGCACGCCGCCGTGGGGCAAGACCGACCAATCGTTCTTCTTCAATGCCTGCGCTGTCGTCGAGACCAGGCTGGAGCCCGAGGCTTTGCTCGATATCTGCCTGTCGATCGAACGGGAAATGAAACGCGAGCGCATCGAGCGCTGGGGGCCACGCACGCTCGATATCGATGTGCTGACCTATGGCGACGTGATCCAGGACGCGCCGCGGCTGGAACTGCCGCATCCGCGGATGACCGATCGCGGTTTCGTGCTGATGCCGCTTGCCGACATCGCGCCGGGTCTTCGGGTCAGGGGCAGAGCGGTCAGTGACTGGCTGTCGGATGCCGAGGTGACCGGCATAGAGCTCGCCGACGACAGCCGCGACTGGTGGCTGAGCGCCTGAAGCAGGGAAACTGAAACGGTAAACGGCGGGAAACCCGCCGCTTCAGGAAAATCCGCTGTGCGGTTTCTCTATTGGATCGAGCCGACGGCCATCTCGTCGACCTGGCGGGTCAGCGTCAGGCCGATGACCGGGATCATCTGGCTTTCGACCTTCACCGAAACGGTGACGTTCATCGTCTTGTCGTCGCGCACGCGGGCGATCATCGCACCGTTCAGCTTGGCGCGGTTGATGCCGACAACGACGGTATCCTCGCTGACGGCGCCGGAGACGACGTCAAGGCCCTTGCCGGCGGCGCCGTCGAGGAATTTGCCCTTGTAGCTCGAGCCCGACTGAGAGATGACGGCGGTCATCGGCTGCTTGAAGACGCCGACGCGGCAGGTGCCGTCGAGCTTGATGCCGGCGCTGCTGTCGCCGGTGGGCTCGCCGATCAGGTTGCAGGTGAATTTTGTGCCCTTGTACTTGCCGGCGACGATTTCGCCGGGCCCCTTCCAGGAACCGGCGACGGAATCGAAGAAGGCCTTGTCACGGGTTGCAGCGGTGGCTGCCGGTGCGACATCTGCGACGGGAGACAATGCCGCGGCGGCCAAGCCGCATACGATGAGAAACTTGCGCGAATACATGGATTTTCCTTGGCAAACACCACTCACGAACTGGCTGCAAGTTTTGCCGAAGAATGGTTAATCCTTCCTTTCGATTGTGCCGAAATGCGAGGCAATACAGGGCTTTCGCGCGGCGACGATTTTAAAATTCTGCCACTAGGGCATTGAATCCACTGAAATTTCTGCGGCATTACGCTAGGGGAGGTAAAACTGCAGAATCGCTGCTTTGTTCAAGGATTGTTGCCGCGCGGCGACATGGAGGGGGTGAGATCGCCGATGAAATCACCGATTCCCGGCCGCTTCAGGGCGTGGAAGGCGAGCGGGCGGCAGAGATCCATCGCTGCGATTCCAATGCGGGCGGTCATCAGGCCGTTGATGACGCCTTCGCCCAGTCGGGCCGAGAGCTTCGAGGCCAGCCCGTGGCCGAGCACCTGCTGGACGAGGCTGTCGCCAACGGCGATCGAGCCCGTGACGGCCAGATGCGCCAGCACGTCACGCAACAGACGGAACATGCCGAGCGTGCCGGGCCGGCCGCCGTAAAGCTCGGCCATGGCGCGGATGAGGCGCACGGCCTCGTAAAGCACGTAGAGCAGGTCGACCACGGCGCGCGGGCTGACGGCAGTAACGATCGACACGCGCTTCGAGGCGTTGACGATCAGGGCGCGGGCCTTGCGGTCGAGCGGAGCGAGCAGTTCCCGTTCGGCGAGCGCGATCAGATGCGGGGGATCGATGACCTCGCCCTCGGTAGCCTTCAGCGTCGCACGGCCCTTTGATGTCTCGGGATTTGCCGAGAGCAGCGCAGTCAGCTGCGCGACGACGGCGCGCGCCTTGACTGGGCGGGTTTCGAGGATCGCCGCCTCGGCTTCGGCCTTGATCTTCTGGACGGCGGCAAGGCGCATCATGCCGACGGTTTCGCGGATGACGAGGACCAGCACGGCGAGGATGCCGGCTGCCAGCACGGCAAGGGCTGCATATCCCAACCAGTCGGCGCGGGTGAAGAGGTCGCGGATCAGGCTGTCGGTCCAGAGGCCGATGGCGAGCGACAGCAGGATGCCGAAGGCGCCGGCGGCGATCTTGCCGAAGGAGGTTCGCCGCCTGCGCGGCGCTGCAATGGGGACCGCGCTCAGATCCTTCTCGGGATTGAGGAAAGGATCGTCCTCGTCAGGCGTCACGACGATATTTTCGGAGAAGCTTTCCGGCTTGCGCCGCTCGCCTCCTTGCCCGCCGTTGTCGCGCGGATCGGCAGCCTTGTCCTCGTAGGTGAAGGCGGCGGGTGCGCGGCGCGGCGGATCGGACGGGGGCTTGCTCATGCGAGACGATCTCCGAACAGGAACTGCATGGCGCGGTCGAGGCGGATATGCGGCACCGACAGCTTGATGCCGCCGCCGGTTTCCTCGAGATGCGGCGGGCGGAACCTGACGACATTGACATCGGGCAGCTGCAGGCCGGTTTCGCCCGCGGCGATGCGGTCGAACAGGCTTTCCGGATCCTCCGGCAGGTCACCGGGGAAGATCGCGGTCTTTCTCTGGCCGTCGAAGCGTTCGCCGGCGATGGTTTCGCCCTCC
Source organism: Rhizobium sp. PEPV16 (assembly GCF_008919455.1). Taxonomy (NCBI): domain Bacteria; kingdom Pseudomonadati; phylum Pseudomonadota; class Alphaproteobacteria; order Hyphomicrobiales; family Rhizobiaceae; genus Rhizobium; species Rhizobium sp. PEPV16. Next base: position 7,724 of record NZ_VSZV01000218.1, on the reverse strand, counting down.
ATCGGCGTGCCGACGATGACCGGCAGTTCATGGCCGTCACGTTTGACGGTCGCCTCGCGGGTGGCGCGCACGGAGGCAAGCGCCATGACGTCGATGCCGGCGCCTGCCATGCCGATGCGGTCGATGGCGCGGTCCACCAGGCGGCGGGTCAGCGCATCGAGGCGGTCGTGGCTTTCATGGTGGAGATGATCGGCCTTGGTGGCGGCGACCAGCACGCGGTCGATGCGGCGCCCGAGCAGGGAGGAGAGCAGCGAATTGGTGCCGGGGCGGAAACAGGCGAGCACATCGGTCAACGCGCGTTCCAGATCCTGCACTGCTTCGGGGCCGCGGTTCATCGCCTGCAGCGCATCGACGAGGACAATCTGGCGATCAAGCCGGGCGAAATGCTCGCGGAAGAAAGGTTTGACGACGACCGACTTGTAAGCCTCGTAGCGCCGCTCCATCATCGTCCAGAGCGAGCCGCGGCCGGGACGGCCGTCCGGCGGCAGAGCCAGCGGCGCGAAGGTCAACGCCGGCGAGCCGTCGAGATCGCCGGGCAGGAGCAGGCGGCCAGGCGGCAGGGTGGAAAGTGAGCGTTCGTCGGCCTTGCAGGCTTTGAGATAATCGGCAAAGGCGGTGGCGAGGTCGCGGGCGACCATCTCGTCGGCGCCGGCATGGATATCGGCGGCGCGTGTCAGCGCCAGCCATTGGCGCGACAGCTCGGAGCGGACGCCGGTTTCGGCAAGCGCCAACGTCTCCTCGCTGAACGTGCGGTAATCCTTGCCGAGCAGCGGCAGGTCGAGCAGCCATTCGCCGGGATAATCGACGATATCGATCGACAAGCGGCCGGGCGAAAACAACCGGTTCCAGCCGCTGGCGCTCTGATAATCCAGCGTGATGCGCAGTTCTGATATGGCGCGGGTCGAATCCGGCCAGATACGGTCCTTCACCAGCGCGCGGATATGGTCCTCGTACTGAAAGCGCGGCACGGCATCATCCGGCTGCGGCTCCAGCCGCACCGCCGAGACGCGGCCTGATTGGACCGGCTCGAACAGCGGCAGGCGGCCGCCATGCAGCAGATTGTGAACCAGCGAGGAGATGAAGACCGTCTTGCCGGAGCGGGAGAGGCCGGTAACGCCGAGCCGCACGGTCGGATTGACGAGGCCGCTCGCCCGGTCGGCGAGATTGTCGAAGGCGATGCGGGCGTCATCGGCAAAGGATGTCAGTCGTGGCGGCAAGGCGCAATTCCGGTTGGTGACTGACGGCAATATAGGAAGGGCGCGCCGCTCGCAAAAGAAGCGGCGCTAGAGCATTTCCGTTTTTCTTCGAATCACGGAATGCTCTATTTCCTTGTTTTCACGCAATTTCGGACGCAAAACCGCGGCACACTTTTGCTGGAATTGCTCTGAAGTCTTCAGACGACGACGAAATCGGTGAGGCGCCAGACGGCGGCGGAAGCGTCGTAATCGACGACGGCAAGGCCTGCCGTCGGGAAGCCGCCGGGAAGGGCGCTTGCCATCGCCTCATGACCGATCAGCGCCTCCAGCGCCTGCTCCATGGTCGGATTGTGGCCGACCAGCATGACGGCCGCTTCATCCTGCGCATCGATGATCTCGAGATAGGTATCGACCGTGGCGTTATAGAGCGCATCGACATAACGCACGTCGAGCGTGACGCCCATCGCCCGGTGGACGGCGCCTGATGTGTCGCGGCAGCGCAGCGCCGTCGAACTGATCAGAAGATCGGGACGGTAGCCCTTGTCGGCGGCCTTATCGGCGATGATCTCGGCATCGCCAAAGCCCTTTTCGTTCAGCGGACGGTCGAAATCGCGCTGTCCGGGTTCGGCCCAGGCGGCCTCGGCATGACGCAGGAGATAGATGCGGTTGGGCGGAGGCAGCGGTACGGTCATGGGCAAATCCGGGATCGGGCGGGTCTTTTCAGTAGCGGTTGCAATTGGCCGTCGTCAATCGCCAGCCATGCCACAAGCGCCTAAACGGGGCTGATAACACGGCGTTTTGAAGGCGAAGCAAAAAACGGCAACCGGAATAACGATGACAAAAGAGACCGTTAGCTGAAAATTGTAACAGATTTAAAAATCTGTTTACCTGTCGTATTTGGCTTGAATCGCGACTAGCGCTTGGGATATACACCCGGCCAGATGAGATGTTCTTCAGGAGAATCGCGTTGAGTGAGAAGATCGATCTTAGCAATTACGTTCCCTCGGAAGAGGAAGAATTCATGAACGTAAACCAGCGTGCCTATTTCAGGTCCAAGCTGGTTGCATGGAGAAATGATATCCTTAGAGAAGCGCGTGAGACACTCGACCATCTGGCCGAGGAAAGCGCAAACCATCCCGACCTCGCCGATCGGGCGTCGTCGGAAACAGATAGGGCGATCGAACTTCGCGCCCGTGACAGACAGAGAAAGCTGATTTCGAAGATCGACGCGGCACTGCAGCGCATCGAAGACGGCACCTACGGCTATTGCGAGGAAACCGGCGAACCGATCGGCCTCAAGCGCCTCGACGCCCGCCCGATCGCGACATTGTCGATTGAGGCGCAGGAGCGTCACGAACGCCGCGAAAAGGTCTATCGCGACGAATGAGAGTTTTCATGCAGGCATGAGAGCAGAACAGGCGCCGCGATCCGATCGCGGCGCCTTTTATAATTACGGTGAGCTTCCGGTCGCCACAAACCTCCACCATTGCTCCCGGCCGGTCTCGGCGGTGACGTCGACTGCAACCTTGGTGCCGTTCTTGATCCGCCGCCGCAAAACGTCGGCTCGACTCGAATCCGTCCGCAGCATGCCACAATCGTGAAGAGCCTGTAGCCGGGTGCGTGAAACTTGCAACTCGGACGCCAGCAGGCGGTCGAGGCGCGTGCTTGTTGGAACCGGGACCATCAGTTCGATTTCCAGTCTCGTCCAATCGGCAATTTCCTGCTGCATCTCTTTTGCGATTTCAAATTCGGCAAACTCGTCGACACGCTGCGACTTGCGCCTGAGAGCCTCGAGGTTGAACGCTTCTGCCCGGATCGAATCCGGATCGTTGGACTGCAACGCCTCGAGGACTGCGGGATCGATGTCGCGAACATTGCGGCGCTCGAAGATCGGACGATTCCACGTCTTTTCACAGGTCGAGCATTTGTAGATAAGCCAGGCATCGAGCTTGCGGCCATTGGCGTTGAGCCGGATCTTGTCACTGCATCGGAAAGCTCTGAGGCCCCCGCAGCCGCTGCATACAATCCAGGGCTGGGGCGCTGTTTTCGGCAGAATGGTCCATCGGACCCGAAGGGTATTGCACATATCGTGTTGGTCTTCCGTTCGGAAGTCCACCAGGATGATGCGTGAGAAAGCCCTTGCGGGCGCGGTGTGGCGATGTTCTGGGCGGCGGAAGAGCTGAGACAGCGGAGCTGCACATGGCACATGTCAACAATGCCAAACCGGTCTCTCGCCACCACCCGATGAACATGTTCATACGCCGTCAGCGTGTCGCTGTCCGGCAGTACGGGTGAAACTGGAGTGAGACCGGTATTTACTTAGGCAAAGTATGACCTCGATGCGCCAACGCTCTTCAACCGCAGCGATAACAAATTATCAGCACAAGATGGAGTCCCCCGACACATCGGGAACTGAAAGTCGCCGTATTGCGGCTTTTATGCAACTTAGTGATGAAGGAAGGCCGGACGTGCGTTTCCGCTCACTTGTCGCGCCCGGTCACTTGTCGCGCCAGTCACTTATCGCGGTTGACGCTCATCTCGCCGAAGATGCGGGCGACTTCCTTTTGCAGATCGGTATCGGCGCCGGTGATCGGCGCCATTTCCGGATCGCGGCGCGGCAGGTTTCCGGGTTGCGGCGCTCCGGGCCGGGGCACCTGGTTTGCCGGCGCCGGTACGATGCGTTCGGCCGTCAGATTGTTCGACATTTCCTCTTCCAGCACCCGCTGGAAATCAAGACGGCTCGCTGCTGCCGACTGCGCAGCCGATTCGTCTTCGGCGCTACCTGGCGCGGCGCGTGCGGCCGCCGGCATGTCCTTGACAGGCGGGGCGGAGACTTCGGGTTCGATGCGCTGCTGCGGCAGCACGCGCTGACGGGCGGCATCGAGGATCTCGGCGGCACTTGAGGTATCGTGGAACGGTGCGGGCTGCGCGGCCGGGGGAGCGACGGGACGCTCCAGCGGGCGCGGCTGGGGCGGGACGGCACGCAGAGGATTGTCGCGTTCGGCCGACAGCGGAGCTGTAACGGGTTCTGCTGGAAGAGGGCTCGTGACCACCGGCGGTGCCACGGCCGGCGGGGCTGGCGGTTGGGCCGACGGTTCTGGGCGCGGGCGCGGCTCCGGCGAAACCGGTGCGGAGAAAGCGGGCTCGGCCGCCGGCTCGACACGGGCTGCGACCGGCGGGCGTGGTGGTGGGACCGGCGGCGTTTCCGATCGCGCGACGGATATCGGACGCTGCTCGACGGGCTGCGGGCGGATGGCGCTTTCCGGCTGCTCGGCCGCCGCGGGCAGGATGCGGCTTTCGATGACGATATCGCTCGGGCCGCCGATCATGATCAGGTGCTCGACCTCGTCGCGGCGCACCAGCACCAGCCGGCGACGGGCATCGACGGCTGCGGCATCCAGCACTTGCAGGCGGGGCTGGCGATTGCGGCCGCCGCGCACGAAAGGTGAGGGCGCCCGGCTGCGGATCACCCAGAGCACGATGATGAGCAGGAGAAGCGCCAGACCAACGCCACCGGCGGCAAGCAGGAAACGGCTGCCATAAGCTCCGACAACATCATCCAACATAGTCACTCACTCCATTTCGCATTCGGCACATATTGACGACTTTTCCGTTCCTTAGGCAAGGGCCGCCGGTGCTGTCCAGTCACGGGAGAACGCGATTTCGTGTTCCGCTGCTTGGCACCCGGCGACCTTGCGCAGGTGGCAGCGTTGGCTTCTGGGGCAGATGGCGCTGTTGCCTGTGAATTCAAGCAGTCTTGCCGGCTAGCGGTGTTTTTGCCGACGCGGCAAATTGCTAAGAAGGAAAGAGTGCCTGATTCCCGCTTCGTGTTCGTGCTACGAAGCGGTAGGGCTTATGTGAGGAATACATGACGAAACCGCGTCAGGCCGACGACTATAACGCACCGCTTGTGGATCGTGGGGGGCGTTCTGGCACGGTCTTGCGCATTCTTCTGCTGGCGCTCGTGCTGATCGCGGCTGCCGGCGCTTTCGTCTTCTTCAAAAAATCGCTCGACAACGAGGTGGTGCTTGGCGGTCTCGGCGTGCTCGCCATGGTCGGCATCTTCTTCCTGGTGTCTTCGGTCATCGGCTTCATCGAGGTGATGCCGCAGCACCAGTCCGACAGCCTGGCGCGCGCCTTCCTCAACAGCCATCCCGACGGTACGCTGATCACCGACGAAAAAGGCCGAATCATCTATGCCAATGCCGCCTATGGCGCGCTGACCGGCGCGCGCAAGGCGACCGAGGTGCAGACGCTGGAAACGCTGCTGTCGCGCCATCGCGAGTCCAACGAGGCGCTCTACAGGCTGGTCAACGGTCTGCGCGAGGGCAAGGAAGGTCGGGAGGAATTTCGCCTACTACGCGCCGTCGGGCCTGGCAGCAACAGCTCCGGCGCCCATTGGTACCGGCTGAAGGCGCGGTTGCTGCAGCCGGAGGAAAACGGCGGCAAGCCGCTGCAGATCTGGCAGATCACCGACATCACCACCGAGCGCGACGACCAGGAGCGTTTCTTCAAGGAATTGCAGAACGCGATCGACTATCTCGACCATGCGCCGGCCGGCTTCTTTTCCGCCGGCAGGAAGGGCGAGATCTTCTACCTGAATGCGACGCTTGCCGATTGGCTGGGCCTCGACCTCACCAAGTTCGTGCCGGGCTCGATGACGATCGGTGACGTCGTGGCAGGCGAGGGACTGGCACTGATCCAGTCAGTGCAGGCCGAACCGGGTCTGAAGAAGACCGTGACGCTCGATCTCGACCTGCGCAAGAGCAACGGCCAGAGCCTGCCGGTGCAAATCATTCACAGCGTCACCTCGATGCGCGACGGCGCACCCGGCGAAAGCCGGACGATCGTGCTGGCGCGTGAAAAGAGCGATGTCGGCGGCCAGTCCGCTTCGGCCGCCGCCATGCGTTTTACCCGTTTCTTCAACAATACGCCGATGGCGATCGCCTCGGTCGACGGCAACGGGCGAATCTTGCGGACCAATGCGCCATTCCTGAAGATGTTCTCCGGCGTCGTCTCGCGCGACGATCTCGAAAAGGCGCCGCATCTCGAAACCATCGTGCAGGAAAGCGACCGGCCACAGCTGGCCGCGGCGCTGGCAGCGGCCAAGGACCGGCAGGGCGACATTGCGCCCCTCGACACCCGCACACCGACCGACGAGGCGCGCTATTTCCGCTTCTATGTCAATGCCGTCATCGACCAGAGCGACGAGGCGCCAGAGGAGGCGGCGATCGTCTACGCCGTCGAGGTGACCGAGCAGAAGGCGCTGGAAGCGCAGATGGCGCAAACGCAGAAGATGAATGCCGTGGGAACGCTCGCCGGCGGCATCGCGCATGATTTCAACAACGTGCTGACGGCGATCCTGCTTTCCTCCGACCACCTGCTTTTGCAGGCGCGGCCCTCGGATGCCAGCTTTGCCGACCTGATAGAGATCAAGCGCAACGCCAACCGCGCCGCCGTGCTGGTGCGCCAGCTGCTCGCCTTCTCGCGCAAGCAGACGATGCGGCCCTCGGTGCTGAACCTTACCGATGTCGTCGGCGACCTGCGCATGCTGGTCGACCGGCTGCTCTCAGGCACCAATGTCAAGCTCGACGTGCAATATGGCCGCGACCTCTGGCCTGTCAAAACCGACCTGTCGCAGTTCGAGCAAGTTTTGATCAATCTCTGCGTCAATGCGCGCGACGCGATGCCCGAGGGTGGCACGCTGACGCTGCGCACCCGCAATCTGACTGCCGCCGAGGTCTCGGCCTTCAACTACTCCTACATGCCGGCCGAGGACATGGTGCTGGTCGAAGTCGCCGATAACGGCACCGGTATCGCACCGGAGATCATGGACAAGATCTTCGAGCCGTTCTTCACCACCAAGGATGTCGGCAAGGGCACGGGGCTCGGCCTCGCCATGGTCTACGGTATCGTCAAACAGTCGGGCGGCTACATTCAGCCGGAATCTGAAGTCGGCAAAGGCACGACCTTCCGCGTCTTCCTGCCGCGCCACATCCCGGAGCCGGCGGTGGCCGCCGAAGCAGGTTCGATCGACGGCGCCATCGCCGGGGCCGAAGTGGTGCCGCTGCCGGTATCGCCGCAGCAACCGGAGGACCTGACGGGATCTGCCGTCATCCTTCTCGTCGAAGACGAGGAGGCGGTGCGCCGCGGTGGCAAGCGCATGCTGGAAACGCGCGGCTACACCGTGCACGAGGCGGGCTCGGGCGTCGAGGCGCTGGCCATCTTGGAAGAACTCGACGGCAAGGTCGATATCGTCGTTTCCGACGTCGTCATGCCCGAAATGGACGGCCCGACGCTGCTGCGCGAGCTGCGCAAGACCTATCCCGACATGAAATTCATCTTCGTCTCGGGTTATGCCGAAGATGCCTTTGCCCGCAACCTGCCGCCGGAGGCGAAATTCGGCTTCCTTCCGAAGCCGTTCTCGCTGAAGCAGCTTGCTGTTGTGGTGAAGGAGACGTTGGACGGGTGAGGGAGGGTTGTCGGAGGGTGAGCGTGGGCGTTGTGCCGTGTCAGCCCCCTCTGCCC
>NZ_VSZV01000147.1:0-7328 GCF_008919455.1 Rhizobium sp. PEPV16 | reverse complement strand
GTCGACCATCGCCGCCTCTTCGACTTCCACCGGCAGTGCCGCAAAGAAATCGCGCATCAGCCAGATCACGATCGGCAGCGAGAAGGCGACATAAGCGAAGGTGAGGCCTGTATAGGTGTCCACCAGTTTGAACCCCAACTTGCCCATTTCCGTGTACATCAGGAACAAGGCAAAGGCGGCGACGATAGGCGGAAACATGCGCTGGCTGACAAACCAGAAGACGATATCATCATTGCCGAGGAGCGGCCCCGGAAGCTTCATTCGGCTGGAGCCGATGGCGAGCGCAAGCGCGGCGACAAAGGCGTAGATCAGCGAAATAGCCTGTCCGTAGCCCAGAACATGACGGCCAAGAAGATATCCGCCGAAGGCAACAACGACGAAAATCACACCGGACAGCAGCTTGACCTCGAAGGTGAAGCGCACCAGCGCATAGGCTGCCATCGATCCGATGAAGGTGGCCAGCACCGATGCGGAAAGCCCGACGATCGTGGAAGCGATGAAGGTGTTGTAGAACTGGCCGCGGGCGCCCGAGAGAAGCTCGCTCCAGGCTGTCAGCGTCGGGTCGAAGTCGACAAATGGAATATAGGTCGGCCCGCCGACGACGCCGAGCGGCGACTTGAACGAGGTGATCGCGACCCAGTAAAGCGGAAAGAAGGTGAAGGCCAGCCAGAGCAGGCAGCCTGCGAGCGCCCACCAGCGGCCGGATCCTTTGAGGTCACGCACGCTCATTTGTGCTTCTCCAGATAGGGCTTCAGGATGGCGAGATAGACGAGCCCGATCACGGTAATGACGATCAGGAAGAGGAAGGAGAGGGCGGATGTGTAGCCGAGGTTGAACTTCTTGAAGCCCTCCTGATACGCGAACAAGGTCAGCGTTTCGGTCGAAATGCCGGGTCCTCCGCCTGTCATGACGAACACCGTGTCGATGATCTTGTAGCTCTCGATGAGGCGGATGAAGACCACGGCCACCGAAATCGGCAGCATCATCGGGAATGTGATCCCCCAGAACTGTTGCCAGGGGCTGGCATTTTCAAGCGCGGCAGCCTCGTAGACGTCCTCCGGCAGGGTTTGCAACCCGGCAAGGAGCATAAGGATGACGAAGGGTGTCCACTGCCACACTTCGACGGAAATGATGGCGCCGATAGCCCATCTGGTCTGCGTCAGAAAAGGCAGGTTGGGAAAACCGAAGACGGTCATCAGCTCATTGAGCGGGCCCATCGTGGGATTGAGGATCTGGCGGGCAATGAGTGCGACGGCAACGGGCGCTACAAGCATTGGCACCAGGAAGCTGACCCGAAACAAACCTTCGCCGGGCACCCGACGGTTAAGCGCCAGCGCCACGGAAAAACCGATGACATACTGCAGCGTCACCGCCACAAAAGCGATGATCGTCGTCGTCCAGGCGACATTCCAGAAGCGTGGATTCTGAAGCAGTTCCGTATAGTTGCCGAAGCCGACGAAACGCGCGGGGATCGGCGGCACGAGGCGCAGGCTCATGAAGCTGGTGGTCAGCGAATAGATCAGCGGGAAGATCGAGATCACCAGCACGATCAGCAACGCCGGCCAGATGAAGAAGTGTTTGATCGGATCGTTGCGGGTCATGCCGCGTCTCCTTTCCGGAGAAGCGCCTCGATTTCCTCGATCTTTGGCATTGCAGGCGCGGTGCCCCGCCGCGTCACCGCAATACCGGCGGTAGCGCAGCCGAAACGCACGGCCTCGACCGGAGTTGCGCCCCGCGAGAGCGCTGCCGAGAAGCCGCCGACAAATGCGTCGCCGGCGCCGGTGGTATCGATGACCGCTCCCGAGGAGACCGCCGGAAGATGAACCGATTGCCCGGCCGTATGATAGAGCACACCGCGACCGCCCAGGGTGATCAGCGCGGCTTTCACGCCCTTGGCAAGAAAGGCATCGCCAGCCCGTCTGGCGTCGTCGAGCGTGTCGAGCGGAAAACCGACGATGGCCGCTGCCTCGGTTTCGTTTGGGACGATATAGTCGCAGAGCGGATAGATCGTGTCCGGAAACGGCTCGGCCGGCGCTGGATTGAAAACAGTGGTAACGCCGGCCGCATGGGCGATTTCGAGGGCGCGCTGCGCCGCTTCGGCCGGTTGTTCGAGCTGGGTCACGAAAACAGCCGATTGCTCGATGGTTTCGCGTGCCGCCTCAACATCACCAACGCCAATGGTGCCTGCGGCACCTGGATAGACGATGATGGCATTGTCGCCGTTACCGTCATTGACGTAGATGAAGGCAGCGCCGGTCGGCATATCGTCCATCTGTACAACCTTCGGCGTCACGCCTGCTTCCGCATAGGTCTTCAGCGCCATATCGCCGAAGGTGTCGCGGCCGATCTTCGAGATGAAGGAGACTGTTCCACCGGCGCGGGCAGCAGCGACAGCCTGGTTGGATCCCTTGCCGCCGGGGCCTACTGCAAAACCGGTCCCGGTGATGGTCTCCCCAACGTTTGGCATGCGCTTGGCCAGATAGGCCGTGTCGGCGACGAAAATCCCGAGGATCGAAACACCCACCTTCATTATCGTTTCCCCTCAAACGGTTTCCGGCGGAATCACGCCTTTGGTGAAGAGGAAGCAGCCGTAGAAGCGGTTTTCGCCCGTGGTGATGACGCAATAGGCCTTTTTGGCCTCCTCATAGAAGGCGAAACGCTCGATGCCATACATCGGCGCCAGCTTGCCCTCGGCGCCATCGATAACGGCCTGGACTTCCTGCTGCACGGGAGGGATCTCGTCCGGCGCGCCCATGATTTCCATTCGCCCGGCAGACGGCTGCAGCGGCGTATCCAGCGGCATTACCGAAAGAATAGCTTTAATGGCGCGGGCAGCAGATACATTGTCTATCCGCAACAGCTTGCCGAGCACCGTTTGCCGGGCAATGGAGTCCGAAGGAAAATTGGTGTCGGAAACGACGACCGTGTCGCCATGCCCCATGGACCGGAGCGCGTGCAGCACATCCGCATTCAGAGCCGAATCGATATTCTTCAGCATGGAAATCCTCCCTTAGTTGCACCATTTCGCAGCACCTCGTGCCACAAAACAGAGCCCAATAACCGCAGCTCCGTTACAGCTCTGCGATTCCCTCAAATTCCGTTGTTCTCGCCTGCCGATGCGGTTCTCCTCCCGCCCGGATGACCAGAGTTGGAGCCCTTATTCTCCGTAGGGGATCCAGATATTCTTCACATCCACGGCCCGGCGTAGGTATAGCGCGCCTTCGGCAGCGGCTCTGTCCATCCAGTCCGTCGCCTTGCCATTGTCCACGAAGGTTCGTTTGAGATTGCCCGAAGACAGCTTCTCCACCGTCGTCGAAAGTTCCGCAGAGCCGAAGGCCCACAACGCATCAACGTCATTGTGCGCGGCAAGGATCTTTGCCAGTTCGATCGCCGATCCGGTGACGATATTGACGACACCGGCAGGCACATCCGACGTTTCCAGGACGGAATAGAAATCCGTGGCCGAAAGCGGGAAGGGCTCACTCGGCACCGCGACGACACGATTGCCGGTGGCAATCAACGGCGCAACCAGACTGATAAAGCCGAGCAGCGGCGCTTCCGGCGGGCAAATGACGCCAACGACGCCGATGGCTTCCGGCATGGCCAGGGCAACGCCGCGAAGCGGCGGCTGGTGAATGCCGCCCTCATATTTGTCCGCCCAGGCTGCGTAGGTGAAGAGACGGGAAATCGCGGCGTCGACCTCGGCGTTTGCATTGGCTGCGGAAGCTCCGGTCATCGCTGTTATCCGCGAGGCGAACTCGTCGGCGCGGCCACTGAGGTTTTCGGCGATGTAATAGAGAATCTGGGCGCGGTTATGAGTGGTCGCATTCGACCAGGCGGAGGCGGCCTGTGCGGCAACCACCGCATTGCGGATGTCCTTGCGGTTGCCTTCGCCAACTTCCCCGATCGCCTTGCCCTTGGGCGAGGCGATGACACGGGAATAATTGCCGTCCGGGCGTGCCTGCTTGCCGCCGATGAAGAGCTTTGCCGTCCGGTCGATGCTTGGCAGGGCAAAATCGCCGGCAACCGGCTTTACTTGCGAAAGTGCGGGCATAGCTGCGCGCGCCTTGCGACCGACCCAAGCCTTCGGCTTCAGATATTCGTAGCAACCTTCGCGTCCGCCTTCGCGGCCAAATCCGGATTCGCGCTTGCCGCCAAAACCGACGGCGGCATCGAAAAGATTGGTGGCATTCACCCAGACCACGCCGGCTGCGAGCTTTGCCGCAACGTTCAGCGCCAAGCCGATCGTCTCGCTCCAGACGCTGGCGGCGAGGCCGTAGCGGGTGTGATTGGCAAGCTGGATAGCCTCTTCCGGTGTGCGGAAAGTCATGGAGACTGCAACCGGCCCAAAGATTTCCTCGGTCGCGACGATCGATGTGGGCTGCACGCCGCTGAGAAGCGTCGGCGGGTAGAAGCTGCCGCCCTTCGGCAGGTCGATCTTGGCCTGATGCAGTGTCGCGCCTTCTGAAACTCCCTTTTTCACCAGCGCTTCGATACGCGTCAATTGCACGGGCGCTATGATCGCACCCATATCGATGCACTTGTCCAAAGGCAGACCGACCCGCAATGTCTCCATCCGGCGCTTCAGCCGCGCATGGAAAAGATCGGCAATGCCTTCCTGAACCAGAAGCCGCGAACCGGCGCAGCAGACCTGTCCCTGGTTGAACCAGATCGCGTCGACCACGCCTTCCACGGCGCCGTCGATATCGGCGTCGTCAAAGACGACGAAAGGGGACTTGCCGCCGAGTTCCAGCGTCAAGGATTTGCCGCTGCCCGCGGTACGCTCGCGAATAACGCGCCCGACTTCGGTCGATCCGGTAAAGGCAATTTTGTCGATATCCTCATGCCCGACGAGCAGTGCGCCTGTTTCGCCTTCTCCCGTCACGATATTGAGTACGCCCGGCGGAAGGCCCGCCGCGGATGCCAGTTCGGCAAAGAGAAGCGCCGTCAGCGAGGTGAATTCGGCAGGCTTCAGGATGACGGTGTTACCGAGCGCCAAAGCCGGCGCCACTTTCCAGGCCAACATCAGGAATGGGAAATTCCACGGGATGATCTGGCCGACGACGCCCACCGGCACATGATCGGCAAATTCCGTGTCCTGGATTTGCGCCCATCCGGCGTGATGATAGAAATGACGGGCTGCCAGGGGCACGTCGAGATCGCGGGTTTCGCGGATCGGCTTGCCATTGTCGATGGCCTCGACCACAGCAATCAGACGCGCATGGCGCTGGATCATCCGGGCAAGTGCATAGAGATGGCGCGCCCGCGCGTGGCCCGGCAATCGCGCCCATGACGCCTGTGCCTTGCGGGCCGCAGCAACTGCGTTGTCCACATCCGCCGCGCCGCCGATCGCGAGCTTCGCCAGGACCTTGCCGGTGGCTGGCTCGAACGTGTCGAAGTTCTTGCCCGACGCGGAGGGCACGAACGCGCCATTGATGAAGTGACCGAAACCGGAAGCGTGGCGCGCCAGCCAGTCGCGAGCTTCGATATCGGACTCAGGGGCAGGGCCGTAGGACATTTCGTCGAAATACTTTGCAACAGTCATCTGGATCATCCAATCGGGTGTCTGTTGAGGGCCGAATAGGCACCGGTGACGTGATGCTCCAACTGCCGCTCGATATCCGCAAGCAAGCTTGATGCACCGATGCGGAAGAGATCGGACTCCAGCCACTCGCGCCCCAGTTCGTCCTTCATCAGGAACTGGTAGTTCAACACGTCCTTCGCCGCCGAAATGCCACCGGCCGGCTTGTAGCCGATCTTGATACCGGTGCGCTCATAATAGGCGCGGATCGCCCGCAGCATGGTCAATGTCACGGCAAGCGTCGCATTGACGCCTTCCTTGCCGGTCGAGGTCTTGATGAAATCGGCTCCCGCCATCATGCAGACCAGCGAGGCCCTGGCGACATTGCGGAGCGTCTTCAGGTCGCCGGTCGCCAGAATGGCCTTGACATGCGCATCACCGCAAGCGGCGCGATATTCTTTCATTTCCTCGTAGAGTGCTGTCCAGTTGCCGGTCAGCACATGCTCACGGGTGATGACGATGTCGATTTCCTTCGCGCCATCGGCAACTGACGCCTCGATTTCTTTGACCTTGAGGTGGTGCGGGCTGAGGCCGGCAGGGAAACCGGTCGAAACCGCGGCGACCGGAATGCCGGAATCTCCGAGCGCCTCGACGGCCGTTGCAACAAAACGATGGTAGACGCAGATGGCGCCGGTGGTGATCGAACGGCCGCTCATGCCAAGGGAATCCAGAATGTCGGCACGTATCGGATTCATCGCCTTCGCGCACAAGCGTTTGACGCGTTCGGGGGTATCGTCGCCGTTCAACGTCGTCAGGTCGATGCAGGTCACCGCCTTCAGGAGCCAAGCCGCCTGTGCGTCCTTTTTGACGGTGCGGCGTCCGGGAAGCGAGGCTACGCGGCGCTCGGTGGCAGACAGGTTGACCCGCGTATCAAGCACCCACGACAGATCGAGTTCCATACCGGTATTGCGCGGCCGGTTATGGGTGCCGTCCGGCAATCGCGAAGGGGCTGCGTGATGCGCCGTGTTTGCCGCATTGTGAACAGCAACGGTTTCCAAATCGAATCCTCCCGGCCAGAGCGTGAAAGTCTTGTTGCCATCAGTGCAGACGCACGAAGTGGAAGCTTCACAACTGGGTCAAATGTGATTTTTTTTTCACTGTTTGTGAGGTTTGCATCACCGTACCGCTGCGTCAAGTTTAGATTTCAATAGGCGCAGAAAAAATGCGGATCTCTCAGTCGAAGTCGTTCATACCGTTTTCGGTGATGACCACATCGAACGACTTCATGTCGCTGAAAAAGGCCGGCTTAAGCTTGCCGATTTTGCTGCTGTCGGCGAGAAGTATATTCTTTCGTGCCCGGGACATCGCCTTTTTCTTGATCTCCGCTTCGTGAAAATGCGCGCAGGTCGCGCCACGCCGGGCATCGACACCGGCTGCAGAAAGAAATGCCACGTTGATTACAAGCTGATCGAGCATTTCCAGCCCCGAGGCCCCGGAAAAGCTCGCCGATGCTGGGTGGTAAAGACCACCGAGCATAACAAGGCGAACGTTGGGTTTTCGCGTCAGACGATCGGCGACATTCATGGCGTAACAGATCGCCGTTATGTGAATCTGGTCTGGGAGCAGATCGACCAGATAGGGTAACGTGGTGCCGCAATCGAAAAACACCGTATCATCATGGTGAATGTAATCAACGGCTTGTGTGCAAACTTGCCGTTTTGCCGCGGCATGACTGTCGGCTGCCTTGGAAATTTCATAGGGATCGTTTTCCGCTTCGACAGCCGCAACGATATGGCCGCCGAGAAAC
>NZ_VSZV01000335.1:52463-67939 GCF_008919455.1 Rhizobium sp. PEPV16 | reverse complement strand
ATCGGATCAACTGCTTTCATTGCCGTTCCCTCCGATTAATCTCAGAGGCGAAACCCGCGGCGTCTTCTCCTCGAATTCGCGCAGTTTAGAGCGGGCGCGGGGGATGCGCGACATCAGCGTCCCCACTGGACTGCCAAGCGCCTCGGCGGCCTCCGGGTAGGAAAGGTCTTCGATCGCGACGAGCTGCAGCGCCTCGCGCTGTTCCTCCGGCAGGTCGAAGAAGGCGTCGCGCACCTGCTGCAGGCGTACGGCGTGTTCCTGGCCGGCCGGCAGCGACTGCTCGGCTTCGACAGCCGCCTCGTCGTGGCGGCGCGTCAACGACCGGTTCTGGCGAAGACGATCGATATGGGCATTGTGCAGGATGGAGAGCAGCCAGGTGCGCAGGTTGCCGCCGCTGCGGAAGCTTTTCCGCTTCTCGAAGGCGCGCACCAGCGCATCATGCACCAGATCCTCCGCCTCGTCCGAATTGCGCACCAGCGAGCGAGCGTAGCGCCGCAGCGCTGCAAGCTGTCCAATGACATCAAAGGGGCGATCTTTGCGTTCCATGATTGAGTATACGGAAATCCGGTGGATTTTATTCCCGGCGGGCGTAAAAAAATCATGCGGGGCCGAAACCGTCGCCGGATCATCTCAAATATCCCTCTCCAGCGGACGGGCGCCTTAAATCCGCGATTGTTTATGACAATTACATGACAGATCATGGCGCCGCTGATTTGGAGGGGAATAGAAAGAATGAAGGAAAAGAAGCGGGTCTACGAAGCTCTCGTGGACGGCGCCATGGAAGGGCTGACCGATCAGGCGCTCTACGATTTCGTCAAGGTGCGTTGTCCGAAGGCCACCAGCAGGAAGATCGTCCGGGCCTCGCTTCTCGCCCTGACCGATTCTCACCTGAAGGACCGCAATATTCTCGACGTGATCTATGCGCTCGCGATCAAGCATCGGTTGGATGACGGCGTACTGGACGACGGCGAAGACGAGGGCCCCGACGAGCAGCCTCAATCCTCGCAGGCGGCCAACCAGAACATTCCTCAGCTTTCCTGATGCAGATCATCTGAAACGCGACGCCTGCTCTCCGGTCAGCTGCCGTCCGAAAGCTCTTCGAGGATCGGACAGTCCGGCCTGTCGTTGCCGTGGCAGGCATGCACGAGATGCTCGAGCGTGCGGCGCAGTTCCGTCAGTTCGCGGATCTTGCGGTCGATCTCGGCAAGCTTGGTTTCAGCAATATCCTTGACGTCGGCGCTCGCCCGGTCCTTGTCCTCGTAGAGCGCCAGCAATTGACGGCATTCCTCGACGGAAAAGCCGAGGCCGCGCGAGCGCTGTAGGAATCGCAGCTTGTGGATGTCGGTCGCGGCATAGTCGCGATAGCCGTTTCCGCCCCTTTCGGGGCGGATGAGGCCGATGTCCTCGTAGTAGCGGATGGTCTTGGAAGGCAGGCCGGACCGTTCCGATGCTTCGCCGATATTCATCGCCATCACCTATAGTTTTGCAAAGCGCAGTCTCAGCGCATTTGATATCACCGAGACGGAGGACAGGCTCATCGCCGCCGCCGCGATCATCGGCGACAGCAGCAGCCCGAAGATCGGATAGAGCATGCCGGCCGCGACCGGTACGCCGAGCGCGTTGTAGCCGAAGGCGAAGCCGAGGTTCTGGCGGATGTTTCGCATCGTCGCCTCCGCCAGCCGCCGCGCCCTGACGATGCCGTTCAAATCGCCCTTTACCAATGTGATGCCGGCGCTTTCCATCGCGACGTCGGCGCCGGTACCCATGGCGATGCCGACATCGGCGGCGGCAAGCGCCGGCGCGTCGTTGACGCCGTCACCGGCCATGGCGATGATGGCGCCCTTGGTACGCAACTCGTCGATCAGCGCCTTCTTGCCTTCTGGAAGCACGTCGGCGCGCACCTCGTCGATGCCGAGGCTTTTTGCCACCGCACGCGCCGTCCGCTCGTTGTCGCCTGTCGCCATGATGATCTTCAACCCGCTGTCGTGCAGCGCCTTGATGGCGGCTGCTGTCGTCGGCTTGATTCGGTCGGCGACGGCGACAAGACCGGCAAGCGCACCGTCGAACACCACGAACATCACTGTCTTGCCGTCACCGCGCAGCGCTTCGGTCTGCTCGGCGAGTACCGCCGGATCAATGCCGAGATCGGTAAGCATCGCCGCATTGCCAAGCGCCACCGACGTGCCGTCGGCAAGGCCCTGAACGCCCTTACCGGTCTTTGCCTCGAAGCCGCTGACCTCGACGAAGGTGACGCCACGCTCCTCGGCACCGGAAACGATCGCTTCGGCCAGCGGATGTTCGGAGCCGCGCTCCAGGCTTGCCGCCAGCGACAGCAGCCTGTTTTCGCTAACCCCGCCGAAGGCGACGATATCGGTAAGCTTCGGCTTGCCTTCAGTCAGCGTGCCGGTCTTGTCGACGATCAGCGTGTCGACCTTTGAAAAACGCTCCAGCGCTTCGGCGTCCTTGATCAGCACGCCTTCCTGCGCGCCGCGCCCGGTCGCGATCATGATCGACATCGGCGTTGCAAGGCCGAGTGCACAGGGGCAGGCGATGATGAGAACGGCAACGGCGGCAAGCAGCCCATTGGCCATGCTCGGCTCCGGGCCGATCGCGGCCCAGACGATGAAGGCAAGGATGGCGACCGCAACCACCGCCGGCACGAAGACGGCCGAGACCCGGTCGACCGCACCCTGGATCGGCGCCCGCGAGCGTTGCGCCTTGGCGACCATGTCGACGATACGCGACAGCACCGTGTCTGCGCCGACCTTCTCGGCGGCCATGACGAATGTGCCGTTCTTGTTGATCGTGCCGCCGGTCAGCGGGTCGCCCTTCGACTTCTCCAGAGGCAGGGGCTCACCAGTGATCATCGATTCATCGACGGTCGACTGGCCTTCGAGGACGGAGCCGTCCACCGGCACCCGCTCGCCGGGGCGCACGCGGAGGCGATCACCAGGCTGGATCTGGTCCACCGGCACGTCGTTCTCGCTGCCCTCGGCATCGATGCGCCGCGCCGTCTTCGGCGCAAGGTCGAGCAAAGCACGGATTGCCGAGCCGGTACGTTCGCGCGCTTTCAGTTCCAGCACCTGGCCGACGAAAACGAGCGCGACGATGACGGCTGCCGCCTCGAAATAGACCGGTACGGCATCGCCATGGCCTCGGAAGCTCATCGGGAAGATGCCGGGCGCGAGCGTGGCGACGACGCTGTAGACATAGGCGGTGCCGACGCCGAGACCGATCAGTGTCCACATATTCGGGCTGCGGTTGGCAAGCGACGCCAATGCGCGGCGGAAGAAGGGCAGGGCCGCCCAGAGCACCACCGGCGTTGCCAGTAAGAGTTCGATGATGGTCGTCTGCGGCTCGCCGATCGCGTCCCGCAGCGGCAGGCCCAGCATCGGCCCCATGCCGAGCGCCAACAAAGGTATGGCAAGAATGGCGCTCACCCAGAGTCGCCTGATGAAATCGACGAGTTCCGGGTTCGGGCCTTCGTCCTCAGGCGGAATGCCCATCGGCTCCAGCGCCATGCCGCATTTCGGGCAGTCGCCGGGACGATCACTGATGACCTCCGGATGCATCGGGCAGGTATAAAGCGTACCCTTGGGTGCCGGCTGTGCCGCTGGGCGGTTGCCGTTGCGATAGGCTTCTGGGTCGGCTTCGAACTTCGCTCGGCAGGCGGCCGAGCAGAAATAGAATTTCTCGCCGTCGACTTTCAGAAAGTGTTTCGCCGTCGAGCGATCGACGGTCATGCCGCAGACGGGGTCCTTCGCGCTCAGGTAATCCTGCGGCGCAGCCGCAAACTTTGTCCGGCAGCCTTCGGAGCAGAAATGATAGGTGCGGCCGTCATAATCGAG
The DNA here is from genome assembly GCF_008919455.1 of Rhizobium sp. PEPV16. Classification (NCBI taxonomy): domain Bacteria; kingdom Pseudomonadati; phylum Pseudomonadota; class Alphaproteobacteria; order Hyphomicrobiales; family Rhizobiaceae; genus Rhizobium; species Rhizobium sp. PEPV16. Next base: position 64,091 of record NZ_VSZV01000335.1, on the reverse strand, counting down.
CGAGGGCTTGCCGACGCGGGGGGCGACCGTCATGCCGCAGACAGGATCGCGGATCACCGCCTCGGCAAGCTTCTCCTGATCATGACCGGAGCAGCAATGATTATCCCCATTGGCGTGGCCGTGATGGTGATCGTGTTTAGAATCCATGACTATCTCCTATGGCCCGGAGGGCCGTTGGATAGGCTTATCCACCTTCCAGTGACTGGAAGGTCAAGCACTATTTTCATGGATTCGATTTTTGCGACGGCTGATCGTCAGATCGGGGTGATCAGCCCGACCGGCTGGCTCCCGAGCAGGGCGGCGATTGAAATGCTGCCACCGGGCTCGATTGTCTTTCCGGTCACCAGATCGGCCTTCAGACCATGAAGCGGGGAGGGGACGGCAACCGCCGTATCCTCCCAGAATTCCGCACCGGCAAAGAGCACGCCTGGATCGAGCCAGCCGAACATCAGCCGCGGCACCGCGATGATGGCGCAATCATCCTTATGCACCCGGGCAAAGGCAAGCACATGGTCGCGCCGGTTGCCCGTCACCTTCAGCGGCAGATAGTCGCCTCCAGCAAAGAGGTCTGCCTGCCGCTGGCGCAGCTGCAGGCCGATCCCAACAAGGCGCTGCTTCAACGCCGCCGCCTGCAGTTTGGCGATCGGCCCGGATTCGGCCAACCAGGCCGTCAGCGGCTGATGGTCGACCGGCCGGCGGTTGTCGGGATCGACGAGGCTGAAATCAAAGCCCTCCGCACCCTGGTAAATATCGGGAATGCCGGGGGCAGTCAGCTTGAGCAGCGTCTGCGACAGGCTGTTGAGGTAACCCGCCGCGATGAAAGGCTGCAGTACCCTTTCGAAATCCTCGAGGAAGACGTCATTGTCAGGCGAAACCAGTGCCGCAGCATAGGTGGTGACCGCTTCCTCGTAAGCGGCATCCTGTTCTGTCCAGCCGCTGCGCAGTTTCGCCTCGCGCACGGCCTTGACCGCATAATCGGTGAAGCGTGCGCGGAGTTCTTCCGTCTGTCCTCGGTCGAAATCCTCCGGCCAGATGCCGGCCAGGGCCTGATAGAGCATCCATTCGACATTCGGCTCCGGCGCTGCGCCCTCCGGCAGATCCTTCAGCCACGGCCGGTTCATGTCGCGCCAACGCTCGACCGCCTGGGCAAAAACATCCGCGCCCTCGCTCAACGCATAAAGCCTTGCGCGCGCATCCTCGCCGCGTTTGGTGTCGTGGGTGGCGCTTGCCGAAAGCCCATGCGGCTGCAGCCGCGCCCGTTCGGCCATGCGGCGGTGGAATTCCTCCGGGCCGCCAGGCGCCTTGCCCGGTTCGCCGCCGACTTCGTTTGCGGCAAGCAGCCTGTTATAGCGGTAGAACAGCGTATCTTCCGTCGCCTTCGCCATCACCGGCCCGCTCAATTGCTGGAAGCGGATACGGAAGTCATGGGCCGCGTCACCTTCGACCTTGCCTTCGAGAAGCTTCAGCACATGGTCGCATGCACGCCGATCGTCGAGCTGCGCCATGGCTTGCGACGCGGTTGCCGCAAGCACCGCTGAATCCTGCCAGGAAAGCGGTCCGCCGTCGCCATAGGTGCGGTAGACGGGAAAGGCGATCAGCAACTCGCTGAGCGCGGTGGCGATCTCGCCTCTCTTCACCTCGGGAAAGATGCCTGCTGCGATCGACACCAGCCTGTCGGTCTCGCCGGCGAAATTGCGTTCGATCATCAGTCGCTTGGCAATTCGCCGACCCTCCTCGAGATCGCCCGTCTCACCGGCGACGCCGCGATAGGCATCGTCTAATATGCGCAGACCGGCGCCGTCGATGAACAACTCGCCCAGCGCGGCGATGAATTCATATCCCGTGGTGCCGGCGACCGGCCAGCTCTCCGGCAGGACCTCGCCGGTTCCCAGGATCTTTTCCACGACGATATAGGTGTCCGGTCCGGCAGCCTCCCGCAGCCTGTCGAGATAGGCCGTGGGTTCGGCGAGCCCGTCGACATGATCGATACGCAGGCCCTGCACCTTGCCATGGCGCACCAGTTCGATCGCCAGCCGGTGCATGTCCTCGAACACGGGGGGATCTTCAACGCGGATGCCGACCAGTCCGGTCACCTCGAAAAAGCGGCGATAGCTCAGATGTCGTGCCGCCTCCTTCCAGTGGGTCAGCCGCCAATGCTGTGCCTCATGCAGGCTTCTGACGAAATCGCGATCGGCCGAGACCTCTTCGAGTTTTTGCCGGAGCACGGCCCGATCGCCGCCTTCGAAGAGAATGTCACGCATCGCGCGGTTGAAATTCTCGCCCGAGGTGACCGCTCCAGCCTCCGCCATTCGCGTTGCTACCGGATCGTCGAGCCGGTTTGCGATCGCTCCGTAACTCCCGGGGTTGAGTGGCAACAGCGTCTCGAAATGACCGAAGGCGAAGTTACCGTGCGTTTCGTCGAGCGTGATGCGCAGTTCGCCGTCGGCCAGTGCTCCCTCGAAGTCCTGGCCGAGCTGCGGCAGCGTCAGCGGTTCGCTCCAGTCGATGTCGAAATGGCTGAAATAGGCGCTTTGCCGGCCAGATGTCAGCACGTCGCGCCACCAGCCGTTTTCCGGCGAGGCCGACATGTGGTTGGGGACGATGTCGAGGATCAGCCCCATGCCCGCCGAGGCAAGGCTTTCCGTCAGCCGTTCGAATCCTGCCCGACCGCCGAGCGCCGGGTCGATCTCGTTGGCATCGGTGACGTCATAGCCGTGGGTAGAGCCGCTGACGGCGGTGAAGATCGGCGAGGCGTAGAGGTGGCTGATGCCGAGCGTCTTGAGGTAGGGGACGAGGTCGCAGGCGCAATCGAAGGTCATGCCGTTGCGGAATTGTATCCGGTAGGTCGCTGTCGGAAGTGTCATGGGGCCGTCTGACGTTGGAAGGAGATTGTCCCCAACGGTTGCAGCGCGGCTTTTGTTCCCTTACGACGCCGCGCGTCCTTCCAGACGCGCGAGGAACAATACGTTAGTCGATGAAAACGCCGACGCTTGCGGCGCGTCCGGCCGAGTCGATGACGGTCAGTTTCGAGTAGCCGCCGCCATCGGGCAGCCATTGCTGGGTGCGCCGGCGGGAGAGGTCGGGCAGCGGCTTGCCGTTGGCAAGCCAGCGGAACGGCGCACGGCCGCCCTGCAGCTTCAGCATCAGCGCCGACAGCTCGCCTTCTCCGGCACCGAGATCGACATGCGCGCCTTCGGGCGGATAGATGATCTGCGGTGCGGCCTCGCGGCCGGAGGCGAGCAGGCCGCTGGCATTGAGGGCGAAACGCCGCTGGCTTATCGGCAGCTCGGACTGGGCGATGCGCACGGCTCCCGCGGGCGGGCGGGGCAGCGGCGTCGTCGCGATGCCTGATTTGGCGAAACCTTCAAACAGGATGGGTGCTGCGGTACCATAACCGGTCAAGCCCGGCACGGCGCTGTTGTCAGGCCGCCCGACCCAGACGCCGAGCACATAGTGGCCATCATAGCCGACCGACCAGGCGTCGCGATAGCCGTAGCTCGTGCCGGTCTTGTAAGCGATGCCGCGCTGCGGCGCGCCTGCGGGGGGAATGACGCCGGAGAGAATATCGGCGACGTTCCAGACCGCGACCGGTTCCAGCAGCGGTTCGCCGTCGAGCTTGGCCGGTGCCCCGGTGACGCCGTCGCCGAGCCTAACCGGCTGGCCGCGATTGGCGAGCGCCGTATAGAGCTGCACCAGATCCTTCAGTGTGATGCCGACGCCGCCAAGCCCGATCGCAAGCCCCGGCGCCTCGTTCGGCGGCAGGACCGGGTGTACTTCGGCGCGGCGGAAGCGCACCATCAGCCGTGACGGCCCGACGGCATCGAGCAGCTTGACGGCCGGCACGTTCAGCGAAAGCTGCAGCGCCTCGCGCACGGTGACGTCGCCCTGGTAGCTCATGTCGAAATTGCGCGGCCGGTAGCCGAAGAAATCGGCGGGCCGGTCTTCGATGATCGTCTCCTGGGACACCAGGCCCTGCTCGAAGGCCAGCCCATAGATGAAGGGCTTCAGCGTCGAGCCCGGCGAGCGATTGACGCGCGTCATGTCGATCCAGCCGGAGCGGCTGGCGTCGAAATAATCGGCCGAGCCGACCTCGCCGACGATCGCGCCGGTCTGCGCATCGGCCATTATCATGGCGAGCGAAAGCTTCGGCCCGAGCTTCATGGCCGCTGCCCGCGCAACGGCCTCCAGCCCTTGCTGCACCTGTTTCCTCAGCGTCGTCTGATGCTTGAGAACCGTCGGCTCATTGCGCAGTGCTGCTTCGGCGACATGGGCGGCAAGTGCCGGCAACTGCATGCGCCGGGCCGGGATCGCGACACCCTCGGCCCGTTCGGCTTCACCGTCGCCAACGGCCTCGGCGACCGCGACGCGGTCGAGCACACGCTTGCGCGCGGCCTCGGCTGCCTTCAGCTTGCGGTCCGGCCGGCGCCGTTCCGGCAATTGCGGCAGGGCGACGAGCAGCGCCGCCTCGGCGACCGTCAGGCGCCGCGGTTCCTTGCCGAAATAGGCAAGGCTTGCGGCGCGCACGCCTTCCAGATTGCCGCCATAGGGCGCATGCGTCAGATAAAGGTCGAGGATCTCTTCCTTCGACAGCCGCCGCTCGATCTGCACGGCGCGCACCAATTGCAAGAGCTTTGCCGAAAGCGAGCGCCCTTCGCGCGGCTCGATCAGCCGCGCCACCTGCATTGACAGCGTCGAGGCGCCGGAAACGATGCGGCCGTTGCCGACCAATTGCGCGGCAGCGCGCCCGAGCGCCCAGGGGTCGATGCCGCCGTGATCGTAGAAACGCTGGTCCTCATAGGCGATCAGCATGCGCAGGAATTGCGGATCGACCTCGGGGACCGTCGTCTTCAGCCGCCAGCGGCCTTCCGACGTCGCAAAGGCACGCAACAATTGCCCATCGGCATCCAGCACTTCGGCAGACACGGCATTTGCCCTGTCCAGCGGCGGCGGAAAGGCCTTGTCGGCGGCATCGAGCGCAAAGAGAGCCGCGCCGGCAAGAATGATGCCGGCAGCCAACCCGATCGCAAACTTGTGCCGCCGCCTCATGGTTGCGCCGTCACGACCTCCATCTTGCCTGTTGCCGTGCGGGCCGAAAGCTCCGGCCGGTACATATCCTCGACGTTTGCGGCCGGATGGTCGTAGGTGCCGGGGGTGACGGCGCGCACGACATAGGCGACGTTGAATTCGCGGTTGTCGCCTGCTGCACGGTTGAAGGCGGCAACGAAGCGGTCGTAGCGGAATTCGGTATGGGCAGCGGAGATCTCGCCGATCCAGTCGAAATTCGTCATCTGGGCGCTGTCGACGAGGTTAGGATTGTCGATCTCGAAGCCGGCGGGCAGAAGGTCGGTAATGACGATGCGCGACGGCCAGTCATTGGTTTCGCGCACATGGATGACGACGACGTAGCGTTCGTTCTGCTTCGCCTCGCTGACATTCGCCTGCTCGCCGTCGAGCGTGTAATAAGTCCGCTCGATGATGAAGCCGTCGCCGCCGGCCGGCAGCGGCACTGTCGGGGCGGCAACGGTGGTGACCACCGCCGAGACCGTGTCGTTGGTCTGGTTGGTCAGCGTCAGCGGATGGCCAGCCAGGGCATCGCCGGTCATGCGTGCCATGTAGGCACGGGTGTGCGCGGCGCCATTGACATCGACCTTCAGGCCATCGTCACCGCCCTGGATGGCGCGCGCGGCGAGCAGCATCCAGGCCTCTTCCTGCGTGCTCTTGTATTTGCTGCGCTGCCATTCCTTGCCGACCGCCTTGGCAAGTTCCGGGATGACGGGCGGCACCGGCCGGCTTTCGGCGGCAAGCGCCAGGATCGCCGCGCCGTCGCGCAGGATCGTGCCGTAGTCGGTGCGCGACAGGTTCACGCGCGACACCATCGACTGCTCCGACATCTGCAGCGCGTCGAGGAAAATATTCTTCGAACGCTGCGCATCGCCGTAGAGCGCCAGCGCGGCGGCGATATGCGCCTTGGCGAGCGGCGTCGGGAAGTCGTTGATCATCGTATCGGCATAGTAACGCAGATCGCTGATCGCAGCCTTCTTGTTGCGGGCAAGGACGTAGATGGCATAGGCGATCTGGTCGCCCTGGCCCTTGATGTCGGTGGTGTAGGACAACGTGTTCTGCAGGTTTTCGAGCGCCTGCACGAAAGCCCTTTCCGGCACGTCGTATTTCATTTCGCGGGCCCGTGTCAGGAAATCGGTGACATAGGAATCGAGCCAGACATCGCCCGAATCCGGCCCCCAGAGGCCGAAGCTGCCGGCCGAGGCCTGATAGGAGAGCACGCGGTAGATCGCATCCTGCACGCGCTTCTTCACATCATCATCGTTTGCCATGCCGGCCTGCTTCGCCACCTCGGCGAGGTAGAGCAGCGGCAGCGCCCGGCTGGTGGTCTGCTCGGCGCAGCCGAGGGGATAGCGGTCGAGCGTCATCAGCAGGGCCGGGATATCGAAGGCGGCCGAACGGGTGACGTTGACGCTGATCGAGGCGCCGGGCAGCACACTGTCGGCGAGCAGGTTCTTGTCGACGGTGAGCTTTGCCCCCGGCTTCAGCGCCAGCACCCTACGTTCGGTGATCGGCAAGGAGGCCGGGCGCACCGGCACGTCGATCGTCTGGTCGAGCGAAAGGCCGGAAGCGTCGGAGAGGTTGATCGAGACGCTGCCGGCGCCCGGCTGTTTGCCGATGAGCGAAAGCGTCAGCTCGGATTTCGCGCCGGCCTCAAGGCGGATCGTCTGCGAGGCGGATGCCTGCTCAATGCCGACCGCGTCATTGCCGGTCAGCTGCAGCTTGTAATCGCCGGCCGGTGCATCGGTATTGGCGATGTCGAGGCGCAGATTGGCCTTGTCGCCGGGGGAGAGGAACTTCGGCAGGCTTGCGGTCACCACGACAGGATCGCGGATGATGACATCCTTGACGCCGTGGCCGACGCCTGATTTCGACCAGGCGACCGCCATGACGCGTGCCGTGCCGTTGAACTGCGGGATGTCGAAGGAGACATTGGCCTTGCCTTCGGCGTCGAGCCTCACCGGCCCGGAGAAGAATGCGACGAGCTTCTGCGTCGGCGGGCTTGCCTGCAGCGCGATGGCACCGCCATCACCGCCGGTCCGAAGCTTACCGGTCGCACCCAGCGAGCCATCGATCAGGCGGCCATAGAGGTCGCGGATTTCAAGGCCGAGCTGGCGCTGGCCGAAATACCAGTCCTCCGGGTTCGGCGGTTCGTAGCGCGTCAGGTTGAGAATGCCGACATCGACGGCGGCTACCGTCACATAGGCGTCCTCGTTGGCGCCGGCGCCTGCCACCTGCAGGCCAATGTTCAGTGGCCCGCGCGGCAGCATCTTTTCAGGCGTGTCGAGCGTTACCTGCAGCGCGCGCTGTTCGGGGTCGACTTTCAGCCATTTGATGCCGATCGAGCGCATCGGCATATGGCTGTCCTGGGCGTCGCCGGGACGGAAGAGCGTGGCGGTCACATAGGCGCCGGCACCCCAATCAGCCGTGACGGGGATATCGACCTCGCCGCCGGTCTCGCCGATCGTGGCGTTCTGCACGGCAACCAGCTTTTCGGTTCCTGATGTCACCATCAGTTCGCCGCCATGGCGCGAGGTGACTTTCAGCTTGGCGGTTTCACCGATCTTGTAACTGTCCTTGTCGAGGGCGATTTCCAGCCCATCGGGCGTTTCGGTCGAGGTCGAGCTCACGAACCAGCCGGCGTCCAGTTCGACGCTGGAGGTCGGACCGTCCGCATCGGGGCTTTCCACTTCGAGGCGATAGCGGCCCCAGCCCACCGGCACGGAGATCTTGCCGCCGTCCATCGTCGCGTCGACGCTGCCGTTGGAGACCTGCTCGGCGGTATAGACCGGCTCATATTTCCATGCCGTTCCCTCGCGATACCATTGGTACTCACGGTTGAGGCTGTAGAATTTCCAGCGCAGGCCCTTCGCCTCCTGCTTCTGTCCATCGGCATTGACGCCGATCACCGTGAAGTTGGCGATCGAGTTCTCCGGCAGGTCGTCGGAAAATTCCGGCTTGATGCCGATCGACGCGCGCTCGTTCTTCACCGGAATGGTCAGCGTGCGCTCGATGGCGCGCCCACCCGCCTCCTGCATGCGCATATAGACCGTGGCGTTGAGCAGTTGCGTCGTTGCCGGCAGTTCGCTGATGGTGAGATCCGTCGAGGCTTCGCCATTCTCGTCGAGTTCCGGCAGGCCGCCGATCGGCAGGCGCGAATCCTCGCTCGCCTCTTCGTCGGCAAGCCCGAAGAAGAAGCCCTTGTGGGCCGCGCTCTCGCGCGTCGGCTTGATGACGACGTCGCCTTCGAGCGTCAGGCCGGCGGCCGGGGCGCCGTAGAGATATTTGCCCGAAACGGTGATCGTCGCCGGCGTGTCCGGACCGACTTCCTTGGCCTCGGTCTTGATCTCCATGTCGGTGCGATCGGGCACGAAATCGTCGACGAGGAAACTCTTGGTGGCGATCGCGCTGCCCTTGGGATCGGTATAGATGTTCATCGTCCAGGTGCCGCGCATGGCGTTTTCCTGGGTCGGGAAATCGACGGTATAACCGCCGAGATTGCTGGTCTGGTTGACGATCCGCCGGTCTTCGACACCGTCGGGGCGGCTGAAGATGAAGGTGAGCGGCAGGTTCTCGATGGCGTTGCCATCGGTGTCGCGGGCGAGCGACTGCGCATGCACCGTCTCGCCGGCGCGGTAGATGCCGCGTTCGGTAAACGTCAGCACGTCGATCGCGCCGGGTGCCGCGCGACCCGTCACGCCGCGGTCGGAAAGGTCGAAGCCGGCCCGCGTCATGTCGAGGAAGACGTAGTCCAAGGTCCCGTTCCTGGCGGTAACGACGGCGGGCGTCAGCGCCGCCGTGCCGCGGATCAGGCCGGCGGTGAAGGTGGCGCGGCCGTCCGCGTCGGTCGTCGCGGTGCCGAGGACTTCATTGTTCTTTGCGAGCAGCTGCAGCTCGACGCCTGATATCGGCTTGGCCGAGGCGAGCGAGCGGGTAAAGACGTTGAGCCCGTCCGTGCCGGCATAGGTGGTGACGCCGATATCGGAGACCAGGAACCATTGCGTCGCCTGCGAATCCCACTCCTGCGCCGGGCCGTTTGCCGCCGTTGCGGTCATCACATAGATGCCGGGCTTACGTTCGGGCAGCGCCTCGTCGACCGGGAAGCTGGTGACGATGTCCTTGTTGAGCTCGTTGGCGATATCGATCGAGCCCTGCCAGACGAGTTCGCCGTTCTGATCCTGGATGTTCTGGGCGCTGTAGCCGTCGAGCTGGCTCAGGAACTGCGAATTGGTCAGCAGCGGCGCGATGGCACGATCGCCGATGCGGTAGAGTTTCAAGTTGGCCGAGGTCATGTTGACCGAGACGATCGGGATGCCGCGGCGCGCCGTCGAGGGCAGCACGAAGCTGTCGCCGGTGAAACGCACCATCTGGCTGCGGTCCTTGATATAGACGTCGATGCTGACAGGTGCTTCGAGCACCTCGTCGACTGATGACGGCAGGCCCGTACGGAAGGCGATCTTGTAGGTCTGGCCATGCGTCAGCCCCTCGACGCAGATCTGCTTGTTCTTGGTTTCCAGCGCCTTCGGCGCTTCGCCGTTCAGCATCACGAAGGGCGTGTAGTCGGTGGTTTTGACCAGCGCCTCGGAGAAGGTGACGCAGGCACGCGGCGTGGCGCTGTCGGCATCGACCGTGTGTTCGGTGACGCGGAAGCCCTGCGTCGATTTCAGCTGCAGGTAGGCCGCCTGCACATCCTTGGCACCGACAAGCGCCAGGCTCGCCTTGTAGGCGTCGAGCGCCGGGCGGTAATTGGCATTCCGCTCCAGCGCAGTGGCGAGCACGGCGAGCGCCTCGGCGCGTTTGGAGGTGGTGCGCGTCAGCTCGTAACCGTTCAGCGCGTCGACCACCGCCTGTCCCGTCGTGCTACTCTCGGCGCTGCCGAGCGAGGCTGCTGCGCGGGCGGTTTCGAGCCAGAGATCGGCGTCGTCAGGTGTGATCGACAGCGCACCATGGAAGGACTTCAGCGCGTCGGCCAGATTGTTGGCGGTGAGGTCGAGGCGGGCGTTGGCCGTCAGGCTGTCGACGCCCTGGCCCTGCTGGTCCTCGGCAAGCGTGAGATTGTCCTTGAAGTCGTGGGCCTGCTGGATGAGATCGTTGCTCAGGAAGGTCAGGCGCGGCGCAGCACCGATATCCCGCTCCTGTTGGCCGGCCGTTTCGACGATCTTGCCGGCGATGGCGCCGGGGAAGGCGTTCATTGTCTTGAAATCGGATTTGAGGAAGCACCATTTCACCTTGGGATTGTAGGTGAAGGCCTTGCAGCTCTTGTCGCCGATGCAGGAGGTCTTGCACTGATCGAGCGAGACGTTCTGCTCGGTGCGAAGATCGAAGCCGAAGAAATCGGCGTCCTTGATCGTCTGGATGTCGCGCTTGGTGTCCGCAGCGACGGCGGGAAAGCTGATGGCGATCATGGAAAATGCGATTGTCGCGAAAGCGAAGAACGAGCGCACGGACATAGTTTCCCCCCGGAAATGCTGGCTCTGACCGGCGGGCACTGTCCTCACTCCTCGCGAGATTGTCAACTCAAGTTGAGCGCTGTTTCATGTTCGCACAGGCGCTTTCGTCTGGCTGTCACATCGGCGTGAGTGACCGCCTTGTGATTTGCGGCATCTACAAGGATGAGCAAGTATTTGGGCCGTCGCAGGAGGTAGCGCCATGTCCACGTCTTCCCACCGCAGGAGCCTTGCCGCGCTCCTTGCTGCCACTCTATTCTCGCTCGGCGTGTGTGCCGCGGACGCGGCCGAGGATGCCGTCGTCATCCCGCCGCCGGCCGTTGACGAGGTGGCCAGCGCAGGCACCGAGACCGCCATTTTCGCCGGCGGCTGTTTCTGGGGTGTCCAGGGCGTCTTCCAGCACGTGAAGGGTGTCGAGAGCGCCGTCTCCGGTTATGCCGGCGGCGACGCCAAAACGGCGCAGTATGAAACCGTCAGCACCGGCTCGACGGGTCACGCCGAAGCCGTCCAGGTGACGTTCGATCCGAAACAGGTGAGCTACGGCAAGTTGCTGCAGATCTTCTTCTCGGTGGCGCACAACCCGACGCAGCTGAATTTCCAGGGTCCGGACCGGGGAACGCAGTACCGTTCGGCGGTGTTCGTCTCAGATCCGCAACAGCGCAAGGTCGCCGAGAGTTATATCAGCCAGCTCGACAAGGCGCATGCCTTCCCGCAGCCGATCGTCACCAAAGTATCCGAAACGACAGGTTTCTATCCGGCCGAAGCCTATCATCAGGATTTCCTGACGCTCAATCCGACCTATCCCTATATCGTCCACAACGATCTGCCGAAAATCGAGAACCTGAAGTCGCTGTTTCCCGCCGACTACCGCGGCAAACCGGTGCTCGTGATGAAGGTCAAGGGCTGATTAACCCATCGGTGCTGGCATTATCGGGGGCGGCCATGGTGCCGCCTTTTTTTCGCCAACTCTGTGCACTTAAGAATTTATCAACGTTAACAATATCTTAAATATAAAAAACGGCGTTCCACCGCGGAACATATCGTCGAGTTGCCCGTTACCACCTTGAGTTTCGCGTGGGATAGGCTGCCGGAGCGGATCCCTCTTTAGAAGTACAGGCGT
>NZ_VSZV01000335.1:0-52422 GCF_008919455.1 Rhizobium sp. PEPV16 | reverse complement strand
CATGAAACAGAGAGTATTGATCGTCGAAGATGAATTCCTGATCGCCCTGGATCTCGAGGCGACGGTGGAAGGCATGGGCATGCAGGTCGCGGGCCTTGCGAATGATCGCGAACAGGCGCTGCGGCTGGCGCCGCTGGCCGATATCGCCTTCGTCGACATCAATCTTGCCGACGGCCCGACGGGGCCTGAGATCGGTCGACAGCTGGCGCAAGAGCATGGCATTGCCGTCGTCTTCATGACCGGCAATCCCGAAGTGGTCGCCGATGGCGTCAAGGGCGCGGTCGGCGTGGTCCAGAAGCCGGTCATGCCTTCGGTTGTCGAACAGCTGGTGAAATACCTTGCCGCGCGCCGTGTCGGCATGTTCGCGGTCGTACCCTCACAAATGACGGTCTTTGCCTGATCGGACGGGCTCGATCGTAAGGGCCTGATCAGCCAGATATGGCTGCGAGCTGCGCCGGATGGCCGGCCTTTTCCGCCTCCAGCCTGCCATAGGCCTTGAGAAAGGTATGGACGGCGTTGCGCGCCGCATTTTCCAGTTCTTCATCGGTGGGCGTGCCGCCGAGAAGGATCATCATCTGCAGATCGGCATTGCCGAGCGCCACGAACTGCCTCGCGGCGACGTCGAAATCGTCGATGGCGAGCGCCCCCTTATGGGCAAGCCGTCCGAAAAGTGCGGAAAGTGCGGTGATCAGCTTGCCCGGCCCCTGCTGGCGCCAGCTTTCGAAGAGGTGCGGATATCGCTCGCCTTCGGTCTGCACCAGCTTGCGCAGGAATTTTCCGTCATGGTTGCAGATGCAGTTCTTGTTGAGGCGCACGGCAAACGCCGTCAGCTCGTCCTCCAGATTGTCGGCACGGTCCGGGAAGGTCGACAGCACGGAGAACAGCATGGCGTTGGCGCGGTTCATGACGTCTTCGACGACGGCGACGAACAGCGTTTCCTTCTCGCGATAGTGATTGTAGATCGTCTGGCGCGAGACACAGGCGACGGCGGCGATCTCGTCGATGCTGGCGCCGGCAAAACCCTGGCGGCAGAATACGTCGGCCGCGGCATCGAGGATCGACATGCGCTTGGCGCATTGTCCGCGCTGCGTATGCCCCGTCATCCGGACTGCCGGTGTCATGCGATCTTTCATGACAGCGAAGATAAGACGTCTTGACGTTTTAGACAATGGCGTCTAGTTTTACATCTGTGTCCAAATTTATTGACACTCCTGGTTCCGCCGCTGAGACATGAGCTCCCAACTTCGTCTTCGCGCGAACGATCATCATTGAACCCGCGCATCGGCCCGAAAATCGGAACCGATTTTCGGAAAGCACGATGCGTAGATTTAAAGTGTTGGAGCGTCCTTGTGCGTCCGAGAGGACGCACGGCGCTCTCAGAGCAATGCCGCGGAGCGACGATCCGGTATTTCCGCTGCGCTTTTATGAGAGATCACCATTATGACGGCTCCCTTCTTTCGCATTGCCCTCATTCTCGGCCTTCTGTCGGCCATCGGGCCTTTCGCCATCGACATGTATCTGCCTGCGCTGCCATCCATCGGACAGGACCTGCATGCTGATAACAACGTCACCCAGCTCACCCTTCTCGCCTTCTTCATCTCCTTTGCGCTCGCCCAGCTGGTCTATGGCCCGCTGTCGGATATGTGGGGCCGCAAGCTGCCGCTCTATCTTGGTATCGGCCTCTTTGCCGTCGCCTCGATCGGCTGTGCGCTGGCGACCGATATCGAAACGCTGATCGCCTTCCGTTTCGTTCAGGGTATCGGCGGTGCCGCCGGCATGGTCATTCCGCGCGCCATCGTCCGCGACATGCACACCGGGGTACAGGCCGCCCGCCTGATGTCGCTCTTGATGCTGGTCTTTTCGATCTCGCCGATCCTGGCGCCGCTGACGGGCAGCGCCGTCATCGAATTCTACGGCTGGCGCGGCGTATTCTGGGCCGTGACGATCGCAGCCTTCATCGGCCTCGTCCTGCTCGCCACCCAGCTTGACGAAACCCGTTCGGCAACCGAACGCAGCGGCAGCGGTCTGAAGAGCGCCATGGCCGCCTATCGCCTGCTGCTTGCCGACCGCAACTTCCTGACGCTGACCTTCATCGGCGGCCTCGGCATTTCCAGCTTCCTCGTCTATCTCGCCAACTCGCCCTTCGTGCTGATCCAGCATTACGGGCTGACGCCGACGCAATACAGTTTCGCCTTCTCGATCAATGCCGTGTCCTTCTTCGCGGTATCGCAGGCGACGGGTTGGCTTGGCGCGCGTTTCGGCCTCGTGCGCGTCATGCGGATTGCGGTCAGCGCTTTTGCCCTTGCCATGGTCGTCATGGCGGTGGTGATGGCCGCCGGCTTCAACCAGCTGCCTGTCCTGGCGACTTTCCTGTTCATCGGCTACGGCTTCCTCGGCCTCGTCATCCCGACGAGCGCGGTGCTCGCGCTCGAGGATCACGGCGAGATTGCCGGCACCGCCTCGTCGCTGATGGGCACGCTGCATTTCGTGATCGCCGCCGTCGCCATGGTCATATCGAGCGTCTTCTTCGACGGCACGGCCGTTCCGATGGCCGCCGGCATCGCACTTTGCGCCTTCTTGGCCTTCGTGCTGACCCAGGCAACGATCGGCCGCCGCGCCGCCGTCGCCGCCGCTGAATGATTAAAGACCGTACTCGGCTTCGGGTACGGTCACATCATCAGGGTTGCGGCTGCGAGAAAATGCCGCGCCCGATTGAATATCGGCTGGCCGCGCTATCTACCCGATCCCAAGCATGGTCATACCGGAGAATACTTATGGTCGACGAGAAGCGGCTGATCTCGAAAATCACCTGGAAGCTGATGCCGTTTCTCGGCATCCTTTATCTGATCGCCTATATCGATCGGCAGAACGTCAGTTTCGCCAAGCTGCAGATGGTCGATGCCCTTGGAATGAGCGAATATGCCTATGGTCTCGGCGCATCGCTCTTCTTCATCGGCTATTTTCTCTTCGAGGTGCCGAGCAACCTCTTCCTCGACAGGCTCGGCGCCCGTGTCTGGTTCGCGCGCATCCTCGTCTCCTGGGGTATCGTCACCATCGCGCTCGCCTTCACGCAGAACGCGACGATGTTCTATATCCTGCGCTTTCTGCTCGGTGTCTGCGAAGCCGGCTTCTTTCCCGGCGTCCTCTATCTGCTGACGCTATGGTTTCCGTCGACCTATCGCGGCAGGATGGTCGGGCTGTTCATGATCTTCAGCGCCATCGCTAATGCCGTCGGTGCGCCGCTCGGCGGTGTGCTGCTCGATCTCGACGGTCTCTACGGCTTTGCCGGCTGGGAGTGGGTCTTCCTGGCGACGGGCGTTCCGGCTGTGATCGCCGGCATCGTCACCTTCTTCTATCTCCCCGGCCGGCCTGAAAATGCAAGCTTCCTGAATGACGAGGAGAAGCAGTGGCTGGAACGGAGGCTCACTTCCGAAAACGCCGGCATGGGCGAGCATGCCGGAAACGGCTTCAAGGCGCTCATCGACCCGCGTGTCCTGCTGATGGCGCTCTGCTATATCGCCTTTCCGCTTTCGGCCTATGGCCTCAGCTATTGGCTGCCGACCATCGTAAAGGCCTTCGGCGTCAGCAACACGGTGAACGGTTTCCTCAACATCATTCCCTGGGTGCTGGTCGCGATCTCACTTTATGTCGTTCCCGCCATGGCCGACAAGGCGCAATCGAAGACGCCCTATATCGTCATTCCGGCTTTCATCGGCGCCGCCTGCCTGCTGCTCTCGGCGCTGATCCCGAACCACACTTTGCAATTCGCCTTCCTCTGCGTCGCCGCTGCCGGGATCTTCGCGCCCCAGCCGGTGTTCTGGAGCCTGCCCTCTCGGTTCCTGAAAGGCGCGGGGGCTGCGGCGGGCCTTGCCGCCATCAATTCGGTCGGAAATCTCGGCGGTTTCGTCGCCCAGAACGTCGTGCCCTGGATCAAGGAAGCGAGCGGCAGCACCATCGCGCCGATGTTCTTCCTGGCCGCCTGCCTTGCTGCCGGAGCCCTGCTGGTCTTCGTCGTCACGCGTCAGCTGTCGCACAGGGAGCATTCAGCGGCTCCGAGCCGGGTCTGATCAAAGCCGCCAAGACTATCTATGCGGCTTCAGGCCGTCAGCGTGAAGGCGTCGCTTTCGCCGGGAACGAGTTCCAGCGGCCATATCCTGTTGCGGGCGCCCTGCGGATAATGATCGGCATAGGCCGGCATGGTGGCGAGCAGGGTTTCGCCGAGCTGCGCGCCGAGATCGCGCAGCGACATGCGGAAGGAGGTCAGCGTTGGCTGCAGGAAATGCGTGCGCGGCTCCTCGCGGAAACCGACAACGGCGAGGTCGCGGCCTGGCACGATGCCGGCCTCGGCAAGCCGGCGGTAAAGCCCGATCGCCATCAGCTCGTGGATCAGGATGATCGCCGTCGGCCGCTCTTCGATCATCAGCAATTCGTGGCCGGCCTGATAACCGCCCTGTTCGCTCGACTTGACCCGGATGACGAGGGCCGGGTCGAAGGCAATACCGTGCCGTTTAAGCGCCTGGCGGTAGGCGTCGAGGAAGAGATAGCCGAGATTGATGTCGGAGGAGGGGGCGGCCACCGCGATCCGTCGGTGGCCTTTGGAAACCAGCCGGTCGACGCCGCGCGCCGCCACGCCCTCGAAATCGAGGTCCATCCAGGTGTAGCTGCCGCCTGACGCGCTACGGCCGAGCGCCACGAAGGGGATGCGGGCCTTTTCCAGAAGCTCGATGCGCCTATCGGTGCGCCGTGTCGCCGAGATGATCAGCGCGTCGACAAGCCGGCGCGCCACCATGCGCTTCAGATATTCATGGGGGTCCTCGTCATCGGGGCAGGGCAGCATGACGAGATCGAGCTTGTGGCGGGAAAAGACGCTCTGCAGCCCGTCGGTGACGCCAAGGAAGAAGTCGTCGCTGTTTTCGACCGTCTCGCGGCTCACTTCGAGCATCAGCCCGATGACGTTGGTCATGCCCTGGCGAAGGCTGCGGCCCGATTGATTGGCGACGTAACCGAGCTCTTCGGCGGCGGCGAGCACGCGCCGGCGCGTTTCGTCGTTGACGTCGGGCTTGCCGTTCAGTGCACGGGACACCGTTCCGATCGAAATGTCGAGATGCTCGGCGAGCTGGCGGATTCCCTTCATCTCAGGCGATGTTCCTCCCCATGCATGTCGCCCAAAAGTGTGCAGCGGTTTTGGGATAACGACATGCGTCAAATAAATAGTCAGCCCTTCTTGCCACAGGATGGCGCCTGCGAAAAGCCGTGGGAGAGGGTCAGGGTCTGAAGCTCTGGCGGATGACGAGCTCCGGAATGACGCGTTCGTAGCCCGGAAGCAAGCCCGGGTTTTCAAGCCGCCGCTCCATCAGCTCGACGGCGCGCTGCGCCATGGTCAACGGATCCTGGCGGAAGGTGGTCAGCCGGTAGCTCAGCCAGGAGGATTCCGGCACGTCGTCGAAGCCGATGACGGCGACGTCTTCGGGGATGCGCAGCCGCGCTTCCAGGCGCACGACATCCATCAGTCCGAAGGCAATCTGGTCGTTGGCGCAGAAAACGGCGTCTGGCTTTATTGTCTGCGAGAAGAGCGCGCGTGCGGCGGTGACGCCGCCGTCATAGTCGGAATCGCCGCCGCGTCCCACGACGACGGATGTGCCGAGCGATTCGGCTGTCGACAGGAAGGCGCTTTCGCGCTCGATGATGGAAGGCGTTCCGGTGTTGGAGCCGATGACCGCCAGCCGCCGTCTGCCGCTTTCGTAAAAGGCCGTCGCCGCCTTGCGGGAGGCCTCGGAGTTGCCGGCGCGCACATGGTCGGCATCGGGTTCCGAACGGCCGATCACCACGAGCGGCTGGCCATTTCGCTGTGCGAGTTCGAAGAAACTCGCCGGCGGCGAGCCGGACAGGATGATGATCGCCTCGGCACGATGACCGATCAGCATCTTCTGGGCGGCAAGCAGCTCGTCTTCCGTCTGGCCGGTATTGATTAGAATCGGGATGCTGCCGCGTTTGATCAGGCATGTGGCAAGCGCTGCGGCCAGATGCGCGCGAAAACCCACTTCCGGCCGGGTCGCGACGATGCCGACCAGGCGGCTCTGATTGGCAAGCACGCCGCGCGCCAGGTCGTTGACATGGTAGCCGAGCTCTTGCGCCGCCTGCAGCACCTTTTCGCGCGTTGCAGGCGCTACGCTGGTGCCCGGCGTGAAGGTACGCGAGACGGCGGAGCGCGAAACGCCCGCCAGTTGCGCCACCTGCTCGGCGCTGACGAAGCGCATGCGTTCTTTTTTTTGCGACTTGCCGCCGTTCACTGGACCATCATTCATCGGCTTTCAGCTATTGGTCGTCTCTAACAGCCGCATGACAGGCGGCCGAGGCAGCCAGAAATTTTTGCTATGGGAGTGACCGCAGGCTAACTGCATTGGCCGAGCAAAGAAAAACCGAGGCTTGCGGATGCAGCCTCGGTGATGGCGAAAATCAACGGCGACGACGAATGATCAGATCCGCGCCGATGGAAGGCGAGGTCCGCCCGCTACTCGCAGACCCGCACGGTTTCGATATGATAGCCGCCGTCATAGCGGTTGCGGACATCGCGGTCCTCATACCAGCATCTCGGCGCGGGTTCGACATAACGCGGACCATCGACGTAGCGAGGGCCGCTATTGGCGATCGCGCCACCGATCAGACCGCCGACGACGCCTGCGGCAACGCCACCAGCGATAGCCCGGCCCGTATCATCGTGGTGATGGCGATCACGCGCGGCAGCGGGCTGAATGGCCGATCCAACAAGGGCCGTTGCGATCAACAGGCTGCTAATAATTCTCTTCATAACATTCTCCTCAGTGGCACTCGTCCCCCGATAGGAAATAAATGCGGCAGCAAGGCGTTTGTTCGTTCAAACTTTGCGACAGGCATTAATGCATGTCGCCTGAGATCACGTCGCCGACTCCGCTGCCGTCGTCCCTTCCAGCACATCTTCGGGAATGTCGTCGAAGGAGGAATAGTTCAGATTGTAGAGCTTGGAATAGAGCTTGCCGTTCTTCATCAGCTGGCTGTGGTCGCCGCTTTCGATGATTTCGCCGTTCTGCAGCACGATGATGTGGTCCGCCTCGCGGATCGTCGCGAGGCGATGGGCGATGACGAGGCCGGTGCGGTTTTCGAGCAGCTTCACCAGCGCCTTCTGGATCAGCATCTCGGTATAGCTGTCGATATTGGCCGTCGCCTCGTCGAGCACGAGGATCTTCGCGTCCGCCACCAATGCGCGGGCAAAGCTCAAAAGCTGGCGCTGGCCGAGCGAAAGGTTGCCGCCGCGCTCGCCGAGAACGCTGTCGTAACCATTGGGCAGGCGCATCACGAAGTCATGCGCGCCGACGGCCTTTGCCGCCTCCATCACCTGTTCGCGCGTCGCCTCCAGCTTGTGGTAGCGGATGTTTTCGAAGACGGTGCCGGTAAAGAGGAAGGGTTCCTGCAGCACCATGGCGATCTGCGCTCCGAGCGAATCCTGCGTGAGGTCACGCACATCGTCGCCGCCGACCAGCACCTGGCCCTGCTGCACGTCGTAGAAGCGATGGATCAGCGACATGCAGCTCGATTTGCCGGACCCCGTCGGCCCGACCAGCGCCACCGTCTCGCCGGGATTGACCTTGAAGCTGACGTGCTTCAGCACCGGATGTTTCGGATTGTAGCCGAAGACGACGTCCTTGAATTCCACCGATCCGTCCATGTCGCGCGACAAGGCCTTGGCATCGGGCGCGTCCTTGATGTCGACTGGCACGTCGAGCACTTCGGTCAGCCGCTGGCCCGACGCCATGGCGCGCTGCATCACCGAATATTGCAGGGTCAGCGAACGGATCGGGTCGAAGAAGCGCTGGATGTAGAACAGGAAGGCGACGAGCACGCCGACATCGAGCGCCTGATTGAGAACGCGGGCGCCGCCGACGACAATGACGAGCGCCATCGCCACGCCGGTCAGGCTGTCGACGATCGGCACCATCACCTGCGCGTAGCGCGCCGCCGTCAGATGGGTCTTGAGGTTGGCATGCGCCTTGTCGTCGTAAAGCGTGAAGTTGACGCCCTGCCTGTCCATGCTCTGGACGGCACGCACGCCATGGATCGCTTCTGCAAGCGCACCATTCGCAACCGAATTGGTCTCGTGCGCGGCCATGAAGGATTTACGCGCCAGCGGCAGCCAGAACAGCCGGACGATAAAGAGCACCGGCAACACCGAGAGCGTCAGCAGTCCCAATTTGAAATCGAGATAGAGCATCACGAAGACGATGCCGAAGAGCAGCACGATGTCGCCGACTGACAGCACCGAGGTTTCGAGGAATTCCTGCATCGAGTTGACGTCGCCCTGCAAGCGCGACATCAGCCGGCCGACTTCGGTCTTGTCCATGAAGGACAGCGAGACGCGCTGGAGATGCGAAAACATCGCCTTGCGGATATCGAAGAGCACGTCTTCCGCGACGCCGCCGACCAGCGTCTCCTGCGCGTAGCTTGCCGCATAATTGATTGATATGGCGATGGTAAAGGCGACGATCGACCACACCAGGGCCGAATGGTTACCGCCCGGCGACATGCCATGGTCGATGGCATAGCGGATGATCAGCGGGATGGTGAGCTGCATCATCGTGAAAGTCAAAACCGCGACGACCGACCACAGGACCTGGCGGCGATAGGGGTGAACGAAAACCCAGATGCGCTTGACAATGTTGCCGTCGAAGGCCTTGCCGAACATCTCCTCCTCGACGCGATGCGAGCCGACCACCGCCCGCGGCGGGCGGCGTCCATCCTCGCGAACGTCGGGACGCTCGGTTTCCAGTTCCTCGGCCATGCCATTCCTCCCGCGGCCATCACGTCCGGTGGCCTGCACATTCAGTACTTGTCTTCTCTTCTCCCCAGCGGGGAGAAGGTGCCCGAAGGGCGGATGAGGGGGCCACACGGCACACCCTTATTTGCCCATCGCTTCCGCTCGGGGCACTCGTCGCTGCCGCTCCTCGCCCCCCATCGCCTCGCTTTGCTCGGCACTTCTCCCGCTGGGGAGAAGAGGGAGTAGGTCGCTAAGCGCTCAAGACCTCGTCGCCCGGCCGCACCTGCAGGTCGTATAGCGCCTTGTAGCGCCCGCCGAGCGAAAGCAGCGCTTCGTGCGTTCCGCGCTCGACGATCCGGCCGTCTTCGACGAACAGGATCTGGTCGGCATGCATCAGCGAACTCAGGCGGTGTGCGACAATGATCGTCACTCGGTCGGCGGCGTAGCGGCGCATGGCGCCGCGGATGCGCTGTTCGGTGGCGGCGTCGATTGCCGCCGTCGAATCGTCGAACACCATCACAGCCGGTTTCAGCATCAGCGCACGGGCGATCGAAAGACGCTGCCGCTGGCCGCCGGACAGCGAAACGCCGCGCTCGCCGACGACGGTGCCGTAACCTGTGGGCAGGCCGAGCACGTAATTGTGCAGCTGGGCGCTTTCGCTGGCGCGTTCGATCCGGCCTTCCTTCGCCCACGGGTCGCCATAGGCGATATTGTTCTCGATCGTCGTCGTGAACAGGAACGAATCCTGCTGCACGACGGCAACCGCCCGGCGCAGCGATTGCAGCGTCGCCTTGCGGATGTCCTGGCCGTCGATCGTGATCTTGCCGCCGCTGACGTCGTAGAAGCGCGGAATGAGGTGGGCGATCGTCGACTTGCCGCTGCCGGGAGGCCCGACGATGCCGATCGTCTGGCCGCGCCTGGCTTCGAAGGAGACATCGTCGAGCACGGTGCGCTTTTCCGAACCGGGATAGGCGAAGCTGACATTTTCGAAGCGCAGCACACCGTCCGTCACCGCCAATTGCTTGGCATCCGGCGCATCCTTGATCGCGATGTCGAGGTCGAGCAGGGCGAAGAGGCGCGAGCCGCAGGTGGAGGCGCGGGCAAAGGCATTGACCATCAGGCCGAGCTGGCGCACCGGCATCTGCAGGATGGTCATGAAGGTCAGGAACGAGGCCAGTGTGCCGACCGTGATTTCGCCCGACATCACCTTGCCGCCGCCGACCCAGAGCACCAGGCCCATCGCCGCGAAGAAGGAGAAGGTCATGGCGCTGGTGTTGGTCACGCGGATGCCGACGCGCTGATGCGCGAGCGCCAGCGCGCTCTTCGACGCCGCCTCGAATTTCGAAATCTCATGTTCGTGGGCGGCAAAGGCGCGCACGACGCGGATGCCGCCGAGATTCTCCTCCATGATGCGGGTCAGCACCGAAAGCCGCTCCTGCAGGTCGAGCCAGGTGGCGCGTAGCTTGAGCTGTGTCACCGAGGAGCGCCAGCCAACGAAGGGCACGAAACTCAGCGCCAGAAGGCCGAGCACGACATCGGTCGACAGCAGCATATAGGCGCCGATGCCGATCAGGATCGACAGCAGGATCATCCGGACGAGTGCCGTGGAAAAATACATGCGCACGCCTTCGAGATCGAGCAGGCCGACGGTAATCAGGTCACCGGAATGCACGGTGTCATGAAAGCTGAAGGAGAGCCGCTGGATCTTTTCGTAGCAGGCCAGCCGCAACTCGTAGCCGATGTGATGGCCGACGGCTTCGCTGTAATAGTTCTGAACCATGGTGAAGAGGCCGCGCAGCACGCTGGCGCCGAGCAGCAGCAGCGCCGTGGTTAGAAGCGCGTCCTGTGCCGCCTGGCCCGCCGCACCGCCGCTCATCGCCAGCTGCGTGTGGTCGACGGCCTGGCCGAGAAGGTGCGGGATCATCAGCTGGAAGGTGGAGGCCACAAGCGTGGCGCCGATCGCAAAGCCGGATTGCCAAGGGTGGCGGAAGGCCATCATGGTGATACGCACCAAGGTGAAGAGACCTCGGCCCCAGCCTGCCGCAGTTGCAAGCGCCATCGAAGCCGAAGGCTTCGTCGCGCGTATTAACGCATCGCTGCTCACGGTATTTTTTCCAATAGATGTGTGGTCGGACGCTGGCCCGAAAAGACGGCAAATCCATGAAGGGATTGATAGCACCTTCACTTTTGCCGATTCCATTTGGGGGTTCAAGTAAAGAATTCACCAGTTGGTTATTTTTACGTGAGGTCTCCTCGCATCCGGGCGGGAACAATCTGCGCGCGAACGGGTTGCAGCAGGCGAACGCCAACCGCCGACCGCTACCGGAGTGACCGATGCCGCTCAAAGCCCTCGCCCTCAACGCCACGCTGAAGACCAGCGACGCCAAGGACGCGTCCTCGACCGACCGGATGATCGGTCTCATCGACAAGGCGATGTCCGCACACGGGGTGGTGACCGAAGTGCTTCGGCTCGCCGATTTCAACGTCAAGCCGGGCGTCACCTCCGACGAAGGCGCCGGCGATGACTGGCCCGATATTCGCGCCAAGGTGCTGGACGCCGATATCCTGCTGATGGCGACGCCGATCTGGCTCGGTCAGCCATCCAGTGTCTGCAAGCGGGCGCTGGAGCGCATGGACGCCTTCCTCGAGGAGACCGACGATGAGGGCCGCATGGTCTCCTATGGCAGGGTTGCTGCCGTTGCCGTCGTCGGAAATGAGGACGGCGCCCACCATGTGTCGGCCGAGCTCTTCCAGGCGCTGAACGACGTCGGCTTCACCATTCCGGCCAATGCGGTCGCCTATTGGGTCGGCGAGGCAATGGGTTCCACCAATTTCGTCGATCTCGACAACGTGCCGAAGGTTGTGACGAAAGCCGTCGACATGCTGGCACGCAACACGGTGCATCTGGCAGGCCTGCTGAAGGCAAAACAATATCCGGGCGAGGGCAGCTGAGGTCGCTGCCGACCTGACTTTTTGAGATCAATTCGCAGTTCGGGGTGCAAAACCCGGCCACACTTCCACGGAACACTTCTAAATTGTGTTATATTTCAATAACTTGAAAAGATGTGGCAACAAACCTCTTGCCACCTGCGCCATTTAGCGCTTTCATACACTACCAGTTTGATAGACTATGGACGGGCGTGATTGCTCCCTAGTTCTCTTGCGGGGCCGCTGGTTCGGACCCCGATGCCGCGGCAGGTGTTTTGAATGGCCGCATGACCCTCATCAACGCGTGAACCGCTGTTTTATGCGTTGAAACCTCGATCGACCCACGGTGCGGATGAAGCCGCAAAGGAGTTGCGATGACGGTTCAGGGACTTTTTTCCGCGAGAGCCAATGCCGCGGCGCAGATATCAGCTGTGCCGCGCATTGCCATCGTCGGGCGCGGTTTTTCCGGCATGATGACGGCCATCGCGCTGATGAAGACGGTGCGCGCGCCCTTCCACCTGCAGCTGTTCGATCCGAATTCGTCCGTCAGCGGCGGGCAGGCGCTGGCCTCGGCCCACTCCTCGACGATCCTCAACACCCGCGTCCGCGATCTCTCGGTCTCGGTCGGCGACAACGACGATTTCAACGATTGGCTCTGCAGCAACGCCGCCTTCCGCGCCGCCGTACCGGCCGCCATTCCCGGATTCCGGCAGATCTTCGTGCCGAAGGAGATCTTCAGCGATTATGTCTACCAGCGCTTTTCGGAAGCACTCGCCGCGCGCAGGGATATCACGGTCCAGGTCTGCAACGATCCGGTCGTGGCGATCCGCAGGAGCCACGGCAACCGCTTCCTGCTCGAAAGCGCCAATCCCGCCAATCCGCTGTTCGACACCGTGATCCTCGCCACCGGCTACGGCCTGACGGCGCCGGATGCCGGCGGTGAGGAGGCTTCGCCGGTCAGGGCCCAGCGCCTCGTCGCGCGGCCGCATGCGGTGCTGCTCGGCAGCGGCATCCGCGTCGTCGACCAGCTGCTGCAGCTGCGCGATTCCGGTTACACGGGCCAGGTGACGATCATTTCAAGGCGCGGTTTCCTGCCCCAGAGTCATACGCCGAATTCCGCCGATCCGGTGTTCCCGGCCGAGACGCTGCCGCAGAGCCTGCCGGAGATCGTGCGCTTTATCCGTGAAGCCTGCCGCGAGGCGGAAGAATCAGGGCGAAGCTGGCAATCGGTGATGAACGGCCTCAGAAAACATGCCCGCTCGCTCTGGCGCTCGCTGCCGGCCCGCGACAAGCATCAGTTCAACCGCCATCTCAGGGCGATCTACGACAGCCATCGCAACCGCCTACCGGAGGCCATGCACCTGCGCCTGAAACGCGAGCTCGCCGAAGGCCGCACGGTGCTGCGCCGTGGCCGGGCCGGCCGCCGGGGCTTGAGCGGCCTGTTCTTCACGCCGGCCGGTTCCGCTGCCGAGGAGGTCATCCATGCCGAGCGCATCATCGATTGCCGCTGTCAGGCGCCTGATCTTTCAGCGCCGCTGATGCAGAGCCTGCTTTCCGCCGGGCTTGCCATGCCGGACGAGCTCTCGCTTGGCCTGGCGGTCAGTGCGCGCGGCGAGCCCTTTCTAGAGGACGGTTCGACGGTCGCCGGGCTCTTTGCCGTTGGCCCGCTCGGCCTCGGCAGCCTGCCCGATATCGATCTCGTCCCGGAGATCGTCTCGCAGGCCTATGCCGCTGCTGAGCGTGTCGGCGAGAGGTTCTACCCGCAGGTCAAGGCCGTCTGAAAATTTGAGGCTGTTTCTCGGAACCATCCATCCGCCGCGGCGTTATAAAGCGCTGGTGACTCAGAGGGGCCGATGGAAGCGTTGAATCGACATGATACGTCTCTTGACGAAGAGGGACGCTTTCGCCTTCTGGTCGATGCCATCACCGACTACGCCATCTATATGCTGAGCCCCGAAGGCATCGTCACCAGCTGGAATACCGGCGCCCAGCGCTTCAAAGGTTACAAGCCTTCCGAAATTCTTGGCGAGCATTTTTCCCGTTTCTATCTGGAGGAGGATCGCGCGGCGGGAGTGCCGGCGCGCGCGCTGGCCACGGCGGAGAAGCATGGCCGGTTTGAGGGAGAAGGCTGGCGCCGCCGCAAGGATGGCAGCCGCTTCTGGGCGCATGTGATCATCGATCCGATCCGCCGACCCTCCGGCGAGCTTATCGGCTATGCCAAGATCACCCGCGACCTGACCGAACGCAGGGCGGCCGAAAAGGCGATCCGCCAGAGCGAAGAACAGTTCCGCCGGCTCGTCCAGGGCGTCTCGGACTATGCGATCTACATGCTCGATCCCGAAGGCAATGTCAGCAGTTGGAATTTTGGCGCCGAGCGTATCAAGGGCTATCGGCCGCAAGAAATCATCGGCAGGCATTTCTCGACCTTCTATACCCCCGAGGACCGCGAAGCTGGCGTGCCGCAGACGGCGCTAGGCATTGCGCGCGCCGAGGGCCGGTTCGAGAGGGAAGGCTGGCGCGTCCGCAAAGACGGCACCCGTTTTTGGGCCAGCGTCGTCATCGACGTCATCCGCGACGACGAAGGCGATGTGCTCGGTTTCGCGAAGATCACCCGTGATATCACCGAGAAGATGGAGACCCAGCGGGCACTGGAGCAGGCTCGCGAAGAACTCTTCCAGTCGCAGAAAATGGAGGCGATCGGTCAATTGACCGGTGGCATCGCCCATGATTTCAACAATCTGCTGATGGCTGTGCTCGGCAGTCTCGAAATTCTCAAGAAACGCATGCCGCAAGATCTCTCGCTGACATCGCTGGTCGACAATGCCATGCAGGGCGCCCAGCGTGGCGCCGCCTTGACGCAGCGCATGCTTGCGTTTTCCCGCCGGCAGGAACTGCATATGGAGCCGATCGACGTCTCCGGCCTGGTCCGCGGCATGATGGATATGCTGAGCCGTTCGCTCGGCCCGCTCACCGTGATCGAGACCTCTTTCCCCGTCAGGCTGCCGACGATCCTGACCGATCCGAACCAGCTGGAGATGGCGATCCTGAACCTCGTCGTCAACGCCCGCGACGCCATGCCATCCGGCGGCCGGATCATGCTTCGCGCTTCCGAGGAATGGCTGCCATCAGGCAAGGGCCCGCTGTCGCCCGGCCGCTATGTCCGTATCGCGGTGATCGATGAAGGCGAGGGCATGGATGCCAAGACGCTGGAGCAGGCCATCACGCCGTTCTTCACCACCAAGGGTGTCGGCAAGGGCACCGGTCTTGGCCTTTCCATGGTGCAGGGCCTTGCGTCCCAGTCCGGCGGTCGCCTGATGATGAAGAGCAGCCTCGGCGAAGGCACGACGGCCGAATTGTGGTTTCCGGTCGCAAGTGTCGAACAGGCGACCGAGGCCGCTGCCGACCGGCAGCAACAGGAGGACAATGCAGCGCGCCGGCTGCGCATCGTCGCCGTCGATGATGATGGTCTGGTCCTGATGAATACGACACTGATGCTGGAGGATCTCGGCCATACCGTGTTCGAGGCGATGGCGGGTCCAGAGGCGCTCGACATCCTGCGCAAGCAGCAGGTCGACCTGGTGATCTGCGACCATGCCATGCCGCGCATGACGGGCGCGCAGCTCGCGGAAGCGATCCGCAGCGAATGGCCTGAGATGCCGATCATCCTCGCAACCGGTTACGCCGAGATCCCCGAAGGCGCCGGGATCGCCAATCTGCCCCGTCTCGGCAAGCCGTTCTCGCAGGCGCAGCTCGCCGATGCAATAAGCCGGGTCGCTTCATAAGGGGATCACTGCTGCATTATGCAGCAGCCCTCTCGCCGCGAAGGACGAAGACCAGCAATGCCAGCACCATCGCCGCCAGCCCGTACCAGGTGATCGCGTAGAGGAGATGGTTGTTGGGGAAAGCGATGATCGTCAGGCCGCCGACAGGCAGGCCTCCAGGATTGGCCGTGGCATCGGCATCGATGAAATAGGGCGCTGGCGCACTGACGCCGCGCTTTTCAGCGATCGCCGCGACATCGCGCGAATACCAGCGGTCGGCCGCGACGTCGTTGGATTGCAGCAGCGATCCCTTCGGCTCCGTCATCCGCATCAGCCCGGCGATCTCGACCGGGCCTGATGGTTGCCCCTCGCGCCGCGTGGCCGGGTCGCGCCTGTCGGTCGGCACGAAGCCGCGATTGACGAGGATTGATGTCCCGTCGGCAAGCGTCAGCGGCGCCATCACCCAATAACCCGGACCGAGCGCGGTCGAGGCATAGACCAGCGTTTCCTTGTCGTTCGCCAGCGTTCCGACCGCGGTCACCCGCCGATATTCGTCATCGGTGGCATTGACCTTGTCCCAGTCGGCGCGTGTCGGTGCCGGCATGGGTGCGGCATGCACACGCTGATCGACGCGGGCGACGAGATCGCGTTTCCAGGCAAGGCGCTCGACCTGCCAGGTGCCGAGTGCGGCGAGCGCCGCGGCAAGCAGCACCAGACAGACGGTGAAGGTCGCGCGTTTTACCCGATAATGCCGTCCAGCCGATTTTTCCGAGGGAGCCTGGGGGTGACGCTGCCGCCGCCCCTTCGTGACCGTCACGGCATGTTCTTCATCATCTCGGGGCTCATCGGCATCATGTTGGTGTTGAGATGATGCATGACCCAGAGCGAACCGGAGAGCGCGATGGCGACGATGATGAGGGTGAAGATCAGCGCCATGATCGTCCAGCCACCCTCGCTCCTGGTATTCATGTGCAGGAAAAACACCATATGGACGACGATCTGGATCGCGCCTAGGCCCATCACCAGCACCGCTGTCAATGCCGGGCTGTCGAAGACGCCTGACATGACCAGCCAGAAGGGAATGGCGGTCAGGATGACGGAAAGCACAAAGCCCGTCATGTAGCTGCGGAACGTGCCATGACCGGCCTGATGGCCGTGGCTGTGGCCGTGATGAGCCTCGTGGGCATCCTCATGGGCAGGTGCTTGCGGACTCATCCGAGAACTCCCAGCAGATAGACGAAGGAAAAGACGCCGATCCAGACGACGTCGAGGAAGTGCCAGAACATCGAAAGGCACATCAGGCGGCGGCGGTTGGCCTCGATCAGCCCATGCATCGACACCTGCACCATCAACGTCACCAGCCAGATGATGCCGAAGGTGACGTGCAGTCCGTGGGTGCCGACGAGCGTGAAGAAGGAGGAGAGGAAGGCGCTGCGCGTCGGCCCGGCGCCTTCGCGGATCAGGTGGATGAACTCGTAGAGTTCAAGCCCGATGAAGGCCGCGCCGAACAAGCCGGTCACACCGAGCCAGAACAGCGTTTCCGCCTTTGCGTTGCGCTCCATCTGCAGCATCGCGAAGCCGTAGGTGATCGAGGAGAAGAGCAGCATCGAGGTGTTGAGGGCAACGATCGGCAGATCGAAGAGATCGGCAGGCGAGGGGCCGGCGGCATAGTTGCGGCCGAGCACGCCATGCGTCGCGAACAGCACAGCGAAGATCAGGCAGTCGCTCATCAGATAGAGCCAGAAGCCGAGATTGGTGCTGTTCTCAGGATGATGGTCTTCCGTCAGGTAGAATTCAGGCTTTTCGGCCGTGTCGATAGTCTGATCGCTCATTGTCATCACACCTGCTCGGCAAGCAACGCGGTGCGCTTGCCTTCCGTTTCGGTCACCTCTTCGGCGGGGATGTGGAAATCACGTCTGTAGTTGAAGGTATGGCCGATCGCGACCACCAGCATGGCGACGAAGGAGACGACCACCAGCCACCACATATACCAGATCAGGCCGAAAGCGAGGGCGACGCTGATGGCCGACAGGATCGCGCCGGTGCCGGTATTCTTCGGCATATGGATCGGCCGGAAGCCTTCCAGCGGACGCGCATAACCGCGGTTCTTCATGTCGTACCAGCTGTCATGATCGTGCACCACCGGCGTGAAGGCGAAGTTGTAATCCGGCGGCGGCGAGGAGGTCGACCATTCCAGCGTGCGGCCGTCCCAGGGATCGCCGCTGTCGTCGCGCAATTCCTCGCGTTTCATGAAGCTGACGACGATCTGGATCAGGAAGGCGGCGATGCCAAGCGCGATCAGGCCGACGCCGAAGGCGGCGATGATGAACCAGATCTGCAGCGACGGATCCTCGAACTGGCTCACACGGCGGGTGACGCCCATCAGGCCGAGCACATAGAGCGGCATGAAGGCGAACCAGAAGCCGATCTGCCAGAACCAGAAGCTCATCTTGCCCCAGAAGGGATCGAGCTTGAAGCCGAATGCTTTCGGGAACCAGTAGTTCACGCCGGCGAACATGCCGAAGAGAACGCCGCCGATGATGACGTTGTGGAAGTGGGCGATGAGGAACAGCGAATTGTGCAGCACGAAGTCGGCCGGCGGCACGGCAAGCATGACGCCGGTCATGCCGCCGATGACGAAGGTCACCATGAAGCCGACCGTCCACAGCATCGGCACCTCAAAGCGGATGCGACCGCGATACATGGTGAAGAGCCAGTTGAAAATCTTCGCCCCGGTCGGGATGGAGATGATCATCGTGGTGATGCCGAAGAAGGAATTGACGCTGGCGCCCGAGCCCATCGTGAAGAAGTGGTGCAGCCAGACGATGTAGGAGAGAATCATGATCACGCACGTCGCGTAGACCATGGAGGCGTAGCCGAAGAGGCGTTTGCCGGAGAAGGTGGCGACGACTTCCGAGAAGATGCCGAAGGCCGGCAGCACGAGAATGTAGACTTCCGGATGACCCCAGATCCAGATGAGGTTGATGTACATCATCGGGTTGCCGCCGAGGTCATTGGTAAAGAAGTTCGTCCCCGCATAGCGGTCGAGCGACAGAAGCGCCAGCGTTGCCGTCAGGATCGGGAAGGAGGCGACGATCAGCACGTTGGTGCAGAGCGCCGTCCAGGTGAAGACCGGCATCTTCATGAAGGTCATGCCCGGCGCACGCATCTTGACGATGGTGGCGATCAGGTTGATGCCCGAAAGCGTCGTTCCGACACCGGCCACCTGCAGGCCCCAGATATAATAATCGACGCCGACGCCCGGACTGTAGGCTGCGCCCGACAGCGGCGGGTAGGCGAGCCAGCCAGTCTGGGCGAATTCGCCGATGAACAGCGACAGCATGATGATGATCGCGCCGGCGGTGGTCATCCAGAAAGAGAAATTGTTGAGGAAGGGGAAGGAGACGTCACGCGCGCCGATCTGCAGCGGCACCACGAAGTTCATCAGACCGGTGACGAAGGGCATCGCCACGAAGAAGATCATGATGACGCCGTGGGCGGTGAAGACCTGGTCGTAATGGTGCGGCGGCAGATAGCCCTCCGAGCCGTTGAAGGCGATCGCCTGCTGGACGCGCATCATGATCGCGTCGGAGAAGCCGCGCAGCAGCATGATGACGGCGAGGATCACATACATGATGCCGATCTTCTTGTGATCGACGCTGCAGATCCAGTCGCGCCAGAGCGGACCCCAGAACTTGAAATAGGTGATGATGCCGAGCACAGCGAGACCGCCGATGACGACGCCGATGAAGGTCACGACCAGGATCGGCTCGTGATAGGGGATGGCATCGAGGGTCAACCGGCCGAAGACGAACTTCAGGAGGTCAGGATTGGAAAACATGGAACAACCCGTTCATTATGTCTTGCGACGCAAAGCGCCAGGTTAATTGTTGTTGTTGAGCTGCGCCGGCGCCGGATCGGCGCCATTGCTCGTGCCGGGCATGGAATGACCCTCATGCTGCATGTCCATGCCGGGCATGTCGTGCTGCATGCTGTTGCCGTCGGTCCGCTCGGCAGGCTCACTGCGTGCCGGTGCCCCGGTCGCCGGCACGGTGGCGGCGGGCGCCACGATGCCTTCGTCGGCATGACGGTTGTCGTATTGCAGCTTCTCGCGGTTCTCGGCACTTTCCTTGCCGCCGCCGCCCATCATGTCGATATGCATCATCTCGTTCATGCACATCTTGCCCGGAGCGGCGCACATGTTGAGGATGGCGTTGTAAAGGTCGGCATCGGCGCCGGCATAATAACGCACTGGTTCCTTCTCGCTCGGCTTCTCGAGCTTGAGATAGGCGTCGCGGTTGAGCATCGTGCCCTGCTGCTTGACCTGCGCCACCCAGGCGTCAAAGCCCGCCTGGTCGAGGCCGTGGAACTTGAAGCGCATGTGCGAGAAGCCACTTCCGCTGTAATTGGCGGAGAAGCCCTCATATTCGCCTTGCTTGTTGATGACGGCGTGCAGCTTCGTCTCCATGCCGGGCATCGCATAGATCTGGCCGGCCAGGGCAGGGATGTAGAAGGAGTTCATCACCGAGGAGGCAGTGATCTTGAAATTGATCGGCATGTCGACCGGGGCAGCGAGTTCGTTGACGGTGGCAATGCCGAGTTCGGGATAGAAGAACAGCCACTTCCAGTCGAGCGCCACGACCTCGACGATCAGCGGCTTGGTATTGGCCGGAATGGCGCGCTCCGCATCGAGGCGGTCGAGCGGGCGATAGGGATCGAGCTTATGCGTGGAAATCCAGGTCACGGCGCCGAGCGCGATGATGATCGCAAGCGGCGCTGCCCAGATCACGATTTCGAGGCGGGTCGAATGGTGCCATTCCGGCGCGTAGGTTGCGGCCGTATTGGAGCGGCGGTAGCGCCAGGCGAAGAACAGCGTCAGGAAGATCACCGGGATGATGATCAAAAGCATCAGCACCGTCGAGATCACGATCAGATCGCGCTGTTGCGCGGCGATGTCGCCGGAGGGCGCCATGACCACCATGTTGCATCCTGCCAGGAAAAGCAGCGGCAAGACGGATAGAAGGCGGGAAAACTTCACCAGTTTTAGCACGTCTCTAAGCTCTTGTTGTTTCGTTCGTTCCGCGACTAACGCACTGAACCTGACAGCGACATGAGGTGTTTGGTCGCAGTGCAGCAATCATGCCGCACTGCGACACAAATCAGGGTGCACTACAGCTTTGGAATCCTGATGAAATCCAAGAAGGATTCTTTCGCCAGCGCATGTTTCAAATCAATATATCCGCAAGAGCCGGCCAAGCCAGCGTCCCCGGGAAAAATCGCGGTCCGGATCACGCTGTTTTTTCCGCCTAAGCCTCATTTTGAGCCGTGATGATGAACTATTTACGTCTTACGGACTTGATAAGCCTGCAGGTTTGATCAAGATCAGGCTGAGGCGCCTTGCCGAAAGCGCTTCAACGAGGGAGGCGTTTTATGGTTACAACATCGCATTACGGTCCGTCATCGTCGTCGCTGGAACGCGACGCGCGGCGCATTCACGACGACAAGCCGGTTTCGCCTGGTAGTATCGCCATCGGCGTGGTGATCGGCCGCATGTCGGAATTCTTCGATTTCTTCGTCTATGGCCTTGCCTCGGTTCTGGTCTTTCCACAGTTGATTTTTCCCTTCGCGCCGGACAGGCTGACGGGCACGCTCTATTCCTTCGCCATCTTCTCGCTTGCCTTCCTGGCTCGCCCCGTCGGCTCCGTCGTCTTCATGACGATCGACCGGCTGTACGGCCGGGGCACGAAGCTGACGATCGCGCTTTTCCTGCTTGGCGGTTCCACCGCCTCGATCGCCTTCCTGCCGGGTTACAACGAGATCGGCGTCTGGTCTATCGCCTTGCTGGCGCTCTTCCGCCTCGGCCAGGGCTTCGCGCTTGGCGGCGCCTGGGACGGCCTTGCCTCGCTGCTGGCGCTCAACGCGCCGGCCAAGCACCGCGGCTGGTATGCGATGATCCCGCAGCTCGGCGCGCCGATCGGCTTTGCGCTGGCCAGCACCCTGTTCGGTTATTTCGTCGCCAATCTTTCCAGTGAAGATTTCCTCTCCTGGGGCTGGCGTTATCCCTTCTTCGTCGCCTTCGCGATCAACGTCGTAGCGCTGTTTGCGCGTTTGCGGCTCGTCATGACCAAGGAATTCGGCACGCTGCTGGAGCAGCATGAGCTGGAAGCAGCCCCCATTCTCGACGTGCTGCGCGTTCACGGCCGCGACATTCTGATCGGCGCCTTCGTTCCGCTCGCAAGCTTCGCGATGTTCCACCTCGTCACCATTTTCCCACTCGGCTGGATGAGCCTTTACGGCAACCAGCCGATCGGCACCTTCATGGTGGTGCAGGTGATCGGCGCCGCGGTCGGCATCCTCACGATCATCGCCTCGGGCCTGATCGCCGACCGTATCGGGCGGCGCGCCCAGCTTGCCATCTGCGCCGTCATCATCGCCGTCTTCAGCTTCGTCGGGCCGAGCCTGATCGCATCCGGCAACAGCGGCCATGACGCTTTCGTCATCATCGGCTTCGGCGTGCTCGGCCTTTCCTTCGGCCAGGCGACGGGCTCGATCTCGTCCCGCTTCGGCCGCGGCTACCGCTATACCGGTGCCGCCTTCACGTCGGATCTGGCCTGGTTGATCGGCGCGGGTTTTGCGCCCCTGGTGGCGCTCAGCCTCTCCAGCCGCTTCGGCCTGACCTTCGTCGGTTACTACCTGCTGTCCGGCGCCATCTGCACGCTTGCAGCGCTTGCCTTCAGCAGGGCGCTGGAGCAGCGCGAATAGGACTTTGCGAGGAAGCCATGCCTGGGAGAGAAGTGGGACCGGATCGTGCCGAGGCTTTGCGGCGAACTCACGAGGCGGCGGCATACGAGGGATGGTTTCTCGAACGGGTCGAGGAAGCAATCCGGGAAGCCGATGATCCGAACGCTGTCTGGATCCCGCATGAAGTCATTAAGGGAGAGATGGCGCGCGAGCGTGCCGAGTTGCTTGCCTTGCTCAAGGATGAGGGCAAGTGAGGATCGTTTGGCCACCCAAATCCTATAGCTGAATCCTACTGCGCCATTTGCGGCTGCTTTGCCGCCCGGGCCGCGGTCAGCTCCGCCGTGGTGTGGTTCAGGCGGTCGGCCAGCACCCGCATGATTTCCACGGCCATCTCGGGGAAATCGCTGAGCAGCTTCAGGAAGTGCTCCTTGCTGATGCGCAGCACCTCTAGCGACGAGGTGGCGCGGACCGTTGCCGTGCGCGAGACATCGCAGAGGATGGCGATTTCGCCGACGATGGAATTGGGTTCGACGTCGGCGACCTTGATCTCGCCGGCCGGCGAAGCGACGACGATATCGGCGGTGCCAGAGAGGATGACATAGGCAGCATCACCGACGTCGCCCTGATGGAAGAGGTCCTGTCCGGCCTTGTAGGTCATGCGATCGGAGGTAAAGGCCAAAAGCTTGAGCTTTGCTGGCGCGATCCTTGAAAAGATCGGCACCCTTCGCAGCATTTCAACTTCGTCTCTCAACAGCATGAGCGTTTCAATCCCCTGACGCAGGGTCCGCGGGACCAAGCGTCTTCAAAACTCTGAGGCGCCCCGTCGGGAACGCCCATTATCGCCGCCCCTATAGAATATTACGATAACAGTTCCTTGAACATCCCGTTTTTCTCGGAAAGTTCCGGATAGTTTCCGGCTTCCGCCAATCCGCCGCGATCAAAGAGCAGTATCCGGTCGAACATCTCGGCCTGCCGGGCGTTGGAGAGCACCCAGATGATCGCCGGGCGATGG
Source organism: Rhizobium sp. PEPV16 (assembly GCF_008919455.1). Lineage (NCBI taxonomy): Bacteria > Pseudomonadati > Pseudomonadota > Alphaproteobacteria > Hyphomicrobiales > Rhizobiaceae > Rhizobium > Rhizobium sp. PEPV16. The sequence goes on along the minus strand of NZ_VSZV01000335.1, from coordinate 29,192 downwards.
CCCTCTTCGTGCAGGCCCTCGATGATGTTGCGGGTGATTTGATCTTGAACGCGCTGGTCGAGCGCCGACAGCGGCCGGTTGAAGATGAAATAGTCCGAGCGCTTCAACAGCGCGCGGGCCAGGTTCAGCTTCTGGCGCTGCACCATGGTCAGGCGCTTGCCACCGGAGCCGACATCGAATTCGAGGCCGATCGACAGCACGTCGTCATAAAGGTCGAGCGCATCGAAGAGTTCGCCCATGATGCCGCGGATGCGGTCGGAAGCGTCGGCCTGCTGATAGGCGATACGGCCGAAGAGCACATTGTCCATCAGGCTTGCCGACGGAGTGAAACGCTCGGCGTCGTAGCGCTCGATCAGCTCGGCGAGATCGGCTGGAATATGCTCGTGGAACTGCTTGCGGGCGCTGACGATCTTGTCCATGAGCTCGTTCGGCAGCAAGCCGAAGCGATGGCGCGGCTCGATATAGGCAAAACTCAGCCGGATGATGGCCGAACGTTCTTCCGGCGTGGCGTCCTCGAAGCGGCGGCTTTGCAGCTTCTGCAGCAGCGCCTGGTAGGTCGGGATGTCGTCCGCCGTCATGAAGGTCAGCTGCTGGAAGAATGGATGGTCCGGCGGCAGGTCATGGAAGAGTTCCACGGCGTTTTCGGCGATCTCGAGGCCCATGGCGTAGAGATCGCTGCTGAGGCCGGTCTCACGGAAGAGCTGCTGGAAATAGGGATGCGCGGCCAGCCTGCGGTTGGTCATCAACGGCCGCTTCATCGTGCCGAAGAGCAGGTTCTCTCCGACCGTTGCCTGGGCGTTATAGGCATCGAAATCGAAAGGCACGACGATCGTGTCGAGCCCCTCGTCGCGCAGCCGGTCCCTGAGCGAGGCGCGTAGCGCCACGACGTGGTCGCCGAGCGCCACATGCACGTCGGTGTTGACGGTCGAGCGCAGCGCCAGATCGAGGATGTCCTGCGAGATCAGGACGGCGTCGAGCACTGGGCGGATCGCTTTCAGAATGTCCTCGGGCCCGCTGGCGCCGGCTGCCTTGTAGTCCACCCAGTCGCTGTTGAGGTCGAGCGTCGGATTGCCGGCCTTCTCCGCCTCGGCGGAATGCCATTTATACTCCAGCGCTTCGCGCTCGTCGTAAACCGGATCGGTCATCGGCGCATGTTTCAGGCCGTAGAGCAGATTGCTGGCGAGCGTGCCGTGGAAGAAGAAGGTGTCGGACGAGGCATAGGAGATCCGCCGGCCGGTGATCGATTCCGGCATGTCGAGGAGATCGCGGCCGTCGATGGTGATGCGGCCGGAGTCCGGCCAGACCATGCGGCCGAGCGCTTCGGCGAAGGCTTCCGCGCCGCTGCCGTTCGGCCCGACGATCGCCACCGTCTCGTTCGGCTTGATCTCGACGGAGACATGGTCGACGAGGCGGGCGCCGCTATCGTCGGAGAGCGACAGGTTGGTGACGACGAACGCGCCCGTCAGTGCACCGACCGGGGCGGTTGCGAGTTCCTGGATGCGGCTGTCGATCAGCGGCTCGACGTTGAACTGCTCATAGACCTGCTGGTATTTCACCTGCACGTCCTGGCGCATCTGGTCCCAGTCGATCAGTTCCTTCAGCGGGCCGGGCAAGTCCTTGTAGGCTGATATGACGGCGACGAGCTGGCCGATGTCGAGCCGGCCCTGCAGCGCCAGGTAGCCGCCGATCGCGTAAAACAGGAACGGCGTGACCTGAGCGAGGAAGTTGTTGATGAACTTCACCAGGAATTTCCACTGGTAAAGGTCGTAGCGGATCGAGAAAATCCGGCCGAGCCGCGAGGCGATGTCGGCGCGTTCGAGGTTCGACGTGTCGTTGCCGTGGATCGTGCCGATGCCCTCGACGATTTCGCCGACGCGGCCGGAGAGTTCGCGCGCCGTCAGCTGCCGCTGGCGGCCGAGTTCCAGCAGGCGCTTGCGCATGCGGGGAATGACGACCGCCTGAACGCCGACGATGCCGGCGGCGATCATGCCAAGCCAGAAATTCTGGACGATGATGAAGACGAGCGCCGTGATCGCCTGGCCGCCGAGAAGGGCAGGGGAGACGAAGGCGTCGCCGGTGAAGCCGCCCATCGGCTCCACCTCGTCCTTGATCATGGTGGCGATTTCGGCCGATTTCACCCGCTTGAAGTGAATGGGCGGGAAGCGCAGCACCCGGTCGATCAGCTCGAAGCGGATACGACGCAGCATGCGCTCGCCGAGCCGGCCCTTATAGGTGTTGATGTAGAACTTGAAGAGGCCGTTCAGCACCACCAGCGCCAGAAACACCAAGCTGAGGGCCATCAGCATCTGGAAGCGGTTGAGCTGCAACCCTTGAAAGAATTCGACATGGCCGATCAGCGGCAGGTCGTAGGCAATATGCATGAAGGTCTGCGTTGCGCCCGGACCTTCGAAGCCGTCACCTTGGATCGGTCCGTTGACGATCTGCTTCGGCAGGTCGAAGGATAGGAAGTAGGGCACCATCGATGCGGCGACGACAGCCAGAATCCACAGCTGCTGCAGCCGCGTGTTCTTCCAGATGTAGCGGGCGAGGCTTTTTTCCATGGCTAACCGTCAGCTTGCTGGGAAATTCCGGGGGCGCGATCCGGGCGCCGGGACGGGAAGGAATTTTGAGAACAGGATCATGCAGCCGGACCGCCGATATCGCAATGAAAACAAGGCGAAGCGACCGGCTGCAAAAATGCCGATTCTCGCCGGAACATTGCTTATATCACAGGAATTTTGGATTAGGCGAGGGATTCGGCAATCATGGAGCGAATGATGCCGGCGGTTTTCTCCGCCCCGTCGAGGTCGAGCAAGACCGGCCCCCGGCGCGGCGCCGCGAGCGCCTTTTCGACCGCCTCTTTCACATGGCCCGACGTCAGTCCGTTTTCCGGCAGGATATCGGCGAGGCCGAGCGCCTGCAGCCGTTCGGCGCGCACCGTCTGCTCGGTCTCGCCGCCGGCGACGAAGGGGATGAGGATCGCCCGGCATTCGGTGCGCAGCAGGTCGCCGACCGTATTGTAGCCTGCCTGCGAGATCGAGACTTTCGCACCGCGCAGCAGCGAGGGAAAATCCTTGCGGAAGCGCACCAGCGTCACATTCGGGGCCGCGTCCTCAGCCAGCGCGGCGAAATCGGCCTCCGGCAGGTTCGGGCCGGCGACCAGCAGCCAGCGAAGATTGTCCGGCAGCAACGTTGCCGCCTCTTTCGCCGCGCCGATCAGCGCGGCGCCGACCGCGCCGCCGCCCGCCGATGCGATGATGTCGAATGTCTCAGTCGGTTCCGGCGCCGGCGGGGCTGCGACGAGGCCGGTATAGCGCAGCCTGTCGGCGATCTCGGGTGTCAGCGGGAAGGTGTCCTCGAGCCTCACGAAACCGGGATCGCCGTGGACGAGCACGGCATCGAAATGGTCCTTGACCAGCGTGACGGTCTCCGCGTCGCGGCCGGCCTTGCGGTTTTCCTGCAGGATGTCGCGCACCGAGCTCAAGAGTTTCGGCCGCGGTTCGGCCTTTTCGATCGCCTCGAGCAGCGGCAGCAGTTCGAAGCGCATCTGTCGCCGGCCGAAGGGGAAGGCTTCGATGATGACGACATCCGGCCTTGCGGCATGGAAGGCGTCGAGCAGCAGCAGGCGGCGGGCATGGAGGAAATCCTCGCCGGCTGGCCGGCCATCGGCATCGGCGAGGCCGGAGAAACCGGCATTGCTGGCGACGACCGCCGGCAGGGCCACGGTCTTCACGCCCTCGCCCGGAAAGCCCGGCACCGGCAGGCCGCCGGTTACGACAGTGACGTCAAAACCGTCCGTCACCAAGGCATTGGCGATGCGGCTGGCGCGGGCTATATGGCCGATGCCGAGCAGATGCTGGACATAGAAGAAAATACGCGGTGTCGTCATGACGCCTTCTGCCATTCGGCCTCGAACAGGCCGGTGAGCTGTCTGATGCTGGAGTGATAGTCGAAATATTCGCGCACCTGGTTTTCGGCGGCATCGCCGAGGCGCTTGCGCAGCGCCGGGTCGCGGATCGCCGCTTCCAGCGCTCCGGCCAGCAGTGCCGGGTCCTCCGGCGGCACGACGAGGCCGTTTTCACCGTTCTTCAGGAGCTCCGGCACGCCGGATACGTCGGTCGAGAGACAGACGAGCCGCTGGCTGGAGGCTTCGACCAGGACGTTCGGCAAGCCGTCGCGGTCGCCGTTGGCGGCGATGCGGCAGGCAAGCGCGAAGAGGTCGGCGCGGCGGTAATGATCGAGCACGTCTTCCTGCGCCATGGCGCCCTTCCAGACGATGCGGCCGGAAATGCCGAGTTCGGTCGCCAGCGCTTTCAGTTTCGCAAGCTCCTCGCCGCCGCCGATATGGTCCATGCGCCAGTGAAGGTCGGCGGGCAAAAGCGCCAGCGCGCGCAGCAACACGTCGTAGCCCTTCTTCTCGACGGCGCGGCCGACGCTGAGGATGAAGGCCGGATCGTCGGGGTCGCTGCCGGTGCGGTCCGAACGCTCGCCGGCAAAATGGCCGAAGCGGGCGAGATCGAGACCGTGGTAACTCAGGTGCACGGCCTCCCTGCGTGATGTCAGCGTCCGCATATGGTCGTAGCCCGTCCTGGTGCAGGTGACGGTCCAGCGGGCGCTGCCGAGCTTTTCGTTCAGGTCCCAGTCTGGCGACGTCCATATGTCCTTGGCATGCGCCGAACAGGTCCAGGGCGTGCCCGTGAGGATGCTCGCATATTCCGTCACCGAGGCCGGCGTGTGGATGAAATGGGCATGCAGCCATTCGCCCTCGTCCGGCCATTCGCGCCCCAGCACCAGTGCCTGGCCGAGACGGCGGAAGCGATTGCGGGAGATGTCGCGCTTGAGATCGGCGAGGAAGCGTTTCATCAGCGCCTTGAAGCCGGGTTTAGAGAAACCGGCGATGAAGCCCTTCAGCACGCGGATCGGCTCCTCGTGCAGATATTCCGGGAGATAGACGACGCGCGCCCGGATCTCCTCATGCACGGGATGGCGCTTCCTGTCGGTCGGCCGGCGCATCGAAATCAGCGTCAGGTCGAAGCCGGCCTTTTCGAGGCCGAGCAGCTCCTGGGCGATGAAGGTTTCCGAAAGGCGGGGATAGCCTTTCAGCACGACGAGGATCTTGCGGCGTGGCGGCAAGGCTTTGCCCTATTCCGCGCCGACGAGGGAAAGGTGGCTGCCGCGGCCGTCGATCCACCGGCCGACGGTCTGCGAGATATGGTCCAGTCCTTCGAGACGCATATTGCCGCCGCTCTTCGACGGTGGCTGGCGGGAGGGCAGGCGCTTTAGCGCCTCGGCCATGATTGTGGGGTCGACCGACTGGTCCGGCAGCAGCATGTCGACGAGGCCGAGCTCGCTTGCCCGCTGGGCGCGCAGCAGCTGCTCCTCGCGCGGCTTGACACGCGGCACGATGAGGGCCGGTTTGTCGAAGGAGAGGATCTCGCAATAGGTGTTGTAGCCACCCATGGCGACGACGCCGGTGGCGCTGTCGATCAGCTCTTCCATGTGATTGTCGAACTCGATCACCTCGATATAGGGAATGGCTTCCCCCTTCTGCACCAGCTTGGAGCGCTCGGCGGCCGGCATATAGGGCCCGAGCACCACGAGCGCCTTCTGCGTCAGCGTCGGATCGGCCTCGTAGGCATTCATGACGTCGTGGACGAGATCGGAGCCGTCGCCGCCGCCGCCCGTGGTGACGAGGATGTAATTGTCCTTGCGGGCGTTGATCGAGGTCTTGCCCCTGGAGACGCTGCGCTGCAGGAAGCCGACGAAATCCATCTTCCGGCGCAGGCTGGCCGGCACGTCGAGGCCGATCAGCGGATCGTAGAAATCCGGCGGACCATAGACCCAGACACTGTCGTAATATTGGTCGATCTTCTGCATGATGCTGTTCTTCTTCCACTCGGCCTCGAGCAGATGCGGCGCGTCCATGATCTCGCGCAGGCCGAGAACCAGGACGGTGCCGCGGGCCTTGAGATAGGCGAGCGTATCCTCGACCTCGCCCTTCAGTCCCATCGGTTCCTTGTCGACGATGAAGATATCGGGCTGGAAGGTCTCGGCCGTGTGGCGAATGCTCGATTCGCGCATCTTCAGCGTCTCGTGCAGGTCGATATGGCTGGCGAGCGAGGTATATTCACCGTTGCGGAGCTTGATGACGCTCGGGATCTTCACGAAGTCGACACGGGCGCGATAGTCGAAGGCGCCGGCGATCGTGGCACCCGAAATGATCAGAATATTGAGGCCGCGATAATCCTCGACCAGCGCATGGGCGATGGCGCGGCAGCGGCGCAGATGGCCGAGACCGAAGGTATCGTGGCTGTACATGAGGATGCGCGCATCTTCGAGACGTCTGGACATGGGCATCCCTTCTGGGCTCAGCAACATAGTTAGTACCCCCACCGTCCGGAGGCCAAGAGGTGGGGGCGGTGCCGTGATGCGCCGCCGCGTTTCCTGCTATTTGTAGGGATCTGCCGCATCACGCAAGCCGTCTCCCAGAAAGTTGAACGCCAAAATGACGAGAACAACAGGAATGATCGGATAGAGCAGCCATGGATAGAAGGCGATGACGCTGACGCTTTTTGCCTCGGTCAGCAGAATGCCCCAGCTGGTGATCGGCGGACGAAGCCCAAGGCCGAGGAAGGAGAGCGCGGTCTCTCCAAGGATCATGCCGGGGATTGAAATCGTCGCCGACGCAATGAGATGTGACATGAAGCCCGGCACCAGATGGCGGCCGATGATGCGCGGCGTGCTGGCGCCCATCAGCTGTGCGGCCTGGACATAATCTTCCTCGCGCAGCGCCAGGAGTTTGGAGCGCACGGCACGCGCCAGACCCGTCCAGTCGATGATGCCGAGGATGACGGTGATGCCGAAATAGATGACGATCGGGCTCCACGTCACCGGCATGATGGCGGCCAGCGCCATCCACAGCGGCAGGCTCGGCAGCGATTGCAGCACCTCGATCAGGCGCTGGACGATGAGATCGAAAAAGCCGCCGCGATAACCGGCAAGGCCGCCGATGACGATGCCGAGCACGAAGCTGATCGAAATGCCGATCAGACCGATGGTCAGCGATATCCGCGCGCCGTAGAGGATGCGCGAGAGTACGTCGCGGCCGAGCCGGTCGGTGCCGAGCAGGAACATCTGGCCGCCGATCGCCGGGCAGACGAGATGATAGTTCGAGGCGACGAGGCCCCAGAATTTGTAGGCATCGCCGCGGCAGAAGAAACGGATCGGCTGCACGTCGTTCGGCCTGTCGGTATAGACGCGGTGCAGCGTGTCGAGATCGAGCGCCATGCTGCGGCCGTAGACGAAGGGACCGACGAAGCTGCCCTTGTCGAAGAGGTGGATCTGCTGCGGCGGCGCGTGGATGAAATCGACATTGCGCGTGTGCAGGCCATAAGGCGCCAGGAACTCGACGATCAGGATCATCAGGTAGACGACGGCGAGAAAGATGCCGGAGATCAAGGCGAGCCTGTGCTGCTTGAACTTCCACCACATCAGCTGCTTCTGCGAGGCGAGATGGATGCGCGATTGCGCCGCCGTCAAGTTTTCGGTCGCCTGGGGATCGAAGGGAGCGGTCGAGACGTAGTGCGGCAGCGGCGCGCCGGGTGCGGGAAGGGGCGACATTATTTGGTGCTCCTGCCTTGCAGACGGATACGGGGATCGAGGAAGCCGAGGGCGATGTCGGAGATCAGTACGCCGATGACGTTGAGGAAGGCCAGGAACATCAGGAAGGAGCCGGCGAGATACATGTCCTGGCTCTGCAGCGCCTTGATCAGCATCGGCCCGGTCGTTTCCAGCGACAGGACGATCGCCACGATTTCGGCGCCGGAAATGATCGACGGCAGGATCGAGCCGATATCGGCGACGAAGAAATTGAGCGCCATGCGCAGCGGATATTTGACCAAGGCCCGCATCGGATGCAGGCCCTTGGCCCGCGCGGTCGTCACATATTGCTTCTGCATCTCGTCGAGAAGATTGGCGCGCAGCCGCCGGATCATGCCGGCCGTCCCGGCAGTGCCGACGATGATAACGGGGATCCAAAGATGGCCGAGGATCGACTTCGCCTTTTCCCAGCTCATCGGCGCGTTGAGATATTGCTGGTCCATCAGATGGCCGATCGACAGACCGAACCAGACATTGGCGAAATACATCAGGATCAGCGCCAGCATGAAGTTCGGAATGGCGATGCCGAGCAGGCCGAGGAAGGTCAGCCCGTAATCACTCCAGCTGTACTGATGCGTCGCCGAATAAATGCCGATGGGAAAGGCGATCAGCCAGGTGAGCAGGATCGTCGTGAAGGAGACGAGCATCGTCAGCCACAGCCGTTCGCCGACCACGTCCGAGACCGGGAGCTGGTATTCGAAGGAATAGCCGAAATCGCCGTGCAGCATGCCGCCGACCCAATAGAAATAGCGCACGATTTCCGGCTTGTCGAAGCCGTATTGCTGGCGCATCTCTTCGATTTCCTGGAGATTGGCGGTCTCGCCGGAGGCCCGCAGCTCGGCGATCTGGCTCTCGAAGAAGTCGCCCGGCGGCAGCTCGATGATGGTGAAGACCAGCGCCGAAATGACGAAGAGCGTCGGCACCATGGCGGCGATGCGCCAGAGAATGTATCTGAGCACGCCTCAGGCCTCCTTGTACCAGAATGCATCCGGCATGTAGACGCCGAGATAGGAGGTGGGGTCGAAGCCGTAGAGCGCTCTGTCCGGCAGGTTCTGCAGCTTGGCGGCGCGAAGGATCGGCTGCGGCGTGCTGTTGATGAGGCCGATCGAGAAGACCTGCTGCGTATAGATCGACAGCATCCTGTGCCAGATCACCTGGCGTTCCTCGAACTTCGCCGTCGAGCCCCATTGGCTGAGCAGGTTGACCAGCTCGGCTGCCTCCGGCAGGTCGGGTGCGACCCCCTCCTGGCCGGCGGAGAGGTAATGCATGCCCCAGAGCGGCCATTGCAACTGATCGTCGAGTGTGGGCGCAAGGCCGGCCGGCGACATGTCGGCCGTCGGCACGCCATTGTCGAGGCCGTACCAGATCGACATCATGATCGAACCGCTCATAGCGCGATTGCGGAAGACATCGCGCTGCGAGGTCCGGGTATAGAGCGCCAGGCCGATATTGGCCCAGTGATCTCGCACCAGTTCCAGCACGTCGGTGTCCAGATTGCTCTCGCCGGCGGTCTCGACGGTGATCTCGGCGCGACGCCCGTCCGGCAGCAGCCGAATGCCGTCGTCGCCGCGTTTGGTCAAGCCGAGTTCGTCGAGCAGGCGGTTGGCCTCGTCGGGATCGAACTTCACGAAGGCATCGGCATATTCCTGCTTGAAGAGCGGGCTATCGGGCAGGACGGTATCGGCGCTCGGCGTTCCCAGACCGTAAAAAGCGACCATGTTAATCTCGTGCCGGTTTATCGCCAACGACAGCGCCCGGCGCAGGCGCACGTCGCGGAACAGGCCGCGCCACACCTCGTCGGCACAGTTGAGGTTCGGCAAGAGCGTGATGCGCGAGCCGCGCGCCAGCTTCCAGAGATTGACCTTCACCGGGAAGCGCTTCTCGGCCTCCTTCAGGAAAGTGTAGTCGTTGAAATCGATGCCGGTCGCCTGCAGGTCGGCTTCGCCGGCCCCGGCCTTGGCGGCGATGATCGACGAGGAGGAGACGTTGAGGACGAAACGGTCGAGATAAGGTAGCTGCCTGCCGGTTTCGTCGACGCGGTGGAAGAACGGGTTGCGCTCGAAGACGAATTGCTCGGCCGGCAGTGGCGTCGTGTTGCGCCAGGGATCGAGCGTCGGCAGGTTCGGATTCTCAGGACGGTACGAGCGCGCCATCTTGATGTGCAGGTCCTGCCACTTCTTGACGCGGCTGGCCTTCATCATCTGTTCCATCTTCGCTTCGTCGGACTGAAATTTCTTGTGGAACTGCTTCAGGTAATGCGCCGGCCCGACGATGACGAGCGGCAAGGGCCCCGCCAGGGTCGGCAGGAACATCGGGTTGGGCTTTTCCCAGGTGTAGCGCACCGTCAGCGGATCGAGCATCTCGAAGCGCGGCAGGCTGCCATGCGGACGAAGCTCCAGCGCGCCGCCGCCCGGCGTCAGCTTCTCGTTCAGGATGACGTCTTCCCACCAATAGCGGAAATCGTCGGCTGTGAACGGCTGGCCGTCTGACCATTTATGACCTTCGCGCAGCGTGAAAGTGAAGACCCTCTCGTCCTCGGCGTGGAAATCGGCCAGAATATCCGGCTGGAACTGCAGGTGCTTGTCATAGCCGACCAGACGGGCATAGCCGTAAATCGTCATGAACCGGATGTCGCGCTGGCCGCCGATGATGGTGCGCACCGTGCCGCCATAGGTGCCGGGCTGCAGCCCCATCTCCTTCAGGTTGACGATGCGTGGGCGAGCGGGAATGCGCTCGGCCATCGGCGGCAGGCTGCCTGATGCCAACCGCTCCTTCAGGAATTCCGGCTCGCTGTCTTGTCCGGCGCGAAGCACCGCGGGTGCGATCGCAGCACCGACAAGGCCGCCGAGAAAGATGCGACGCGTCACCATCAGCGCAACTCCTTGGCATCGGCGCCTTTGCGGGCGCGCACCAGATGGCCGTCGCCGAGGTCGGCATAGGCAAGTTCGGAAGCGTCGTCATGCTCGGCGGTGAAGGTCGCGCCCCAGTTCTGCTTGTCGGCGGCGCCGTTTTCCCTGAGCGCCTTGAAATCGAGCGGCCGGTCGAGATCGGGAAAGGGGACGGCGGCGAGCAGCGATTTCGTATAGGGGTGCACCGGATCGCGCAGGATGATCTCGCGCGGCGCAATCTCGACGATGCGGCCCTTGCACATCACCGCGATGCGGTCGGCCATGTAATCGACGACGGCGAGATTGTGCGAAATGAATAGATAGGTAAGCCCCAGTTCCTTCTGCAAGTCCTTCAACAGGTTGAGGATCTGCGCTTGCACGGAGACGTCGAGCGCCGAGACCGGCTCATCGAGGATGACGAGCTTCGGGCCGAGCGCGAGTGCGCGCGCGATGCCGATGCGCTGACGCTGGCCGCCTGAAAAACTGTGCGGGTAACGGCTGAGATAACGCTTGTCGAGGCCGATTGCCGCCATCAACCCTTCGACCTTGCGCTTGCGCTCGTCACTGTCGCCGCGGTCATGGATCTCGAGTGGTTCACTCAGGATGTTGCGCACCGTCATGCGTGGCGAGAGCGAGGAGACCGGGTCCTGGAACACCATCTGGATCTTGGTCCGCATGTCCTGCAGTTCTGAGCCTTTGACGGAGAGGACGTCGACGACCTCCTTGCCGTCATTGAACACCACCGCGCCGCTGTCCGGCGTGATGGCGCGCATCAGGATCTTGCTGAGCGTCGTCTTGCCGCAGCCGGACTCGCCCACCAGGCCGAGACATTCGCCGCGGCGGATGTCGAAGCTGACGTCGTCGACGGCGCGCAGGACGGTGGCTTCGTGCTTGCCGAAGAAACTGCGCTTGCGCGTCTTGTAGGTCTTCGAGAGATTGGCGACGGAAAGCAGGATGCCCGGCGCCTCTGCCTGGAGAGGCTTTTTCTTGCCAACCAGGGACTCGAGATTGACCGTTACATCGCGCAGCGCTTTCAGCCGCTCGCCCGGTTTCATGTCAAAATGCGGAACGGCGGCCATCAGGCCCTTGAGATAGGGATGCTGCGGATTGCGGAAGATATCCTCGACGGGTCCTGCTTCCATGATCTCGCCGTGGTAGATGACGACAACCTCGTCGGCCATGTTGGCGACGATGCCGAGATCGTGGGTAATCAGCAGCATCGCCATGCCGAGCTTCGCCTGCAGCTCGCGGAGCAGTTCCAGGATCTGCGCCTGGATCGTCACGTCGAGCGCGGTCGTCGGCTCGTCGGCAATCAATAGCGCCGGTTTGCAGATCAGCGCCATGGCGATCATCGCGCGCTGCCGCATGCCGCCGGACAGTTCGAACGGATACATGTCGTAGGTGCGATGTGGGTTAGAGAAGCCGACCAGGCCGAGCATCTCCTCGGTCTTCTCACGGGCTTCCTGCTTGTCGGCTTCGGTATGGATCAGCAGCACTTCGCTGATCTGATTGCCGATCGTATGCAGCGGCGAGAGCGAGGTCATCGGCTCCTGGAAGATCGTCGCCATGCGCCGGCCGCGCAGATCGCGCATTTCCTCGCTGTCGCGCGGAAAGGACAGGATATCAGTTGTGCTGCCGTCGAGCGGATCGGTGAAAAGGATGCTGCCCGAGGCCTTGGCCGGATTGGGCAGGATGCCCATGATCGACTGGCTGATTACCGATTTTCCCGAGCCGGATTCACCGACGAGAGCGGTGACCTTGCCCGGAAGAATGCGAAGATTTGCTTGTTTTACGACGCGTAGCCGGTCACCGAAAACCGAGAAGGAGACGTCGAGATTTTCAATACGCAACAGATCCGCTGCAGACGCCATACCAATGAAATTCCCCAGTCTTCTATGTTCCCGTTAAGGCACACTATCGTACCGTAAACAGGGTGTCTAGCTGATGACAATCATAGATAAACCAGCATGCCCCGCCGAAGTTCCCCGGGCGAGACGCGCAGATTATGACAGGGGTTGCACGCGCTTACTGGATGAACTTCTCCATGCTGGTGCGCTCGACATGTTTCTTTGCATCGCGATGCAGGAGAATGACCTGCTCGGCTTCTGAAAGTCCATTCTGCACGGCCTCGCGGAAGCTCTCGTCGACGTTGATTGCCGGCGCCGGCGCGCGCGGCTGCAGCACGGTCACCTTCTGGCGGATGCCGCGCAGCTTCTCTTCGCCGAGCGTCGTCCATTCGCCGCCGCAATAGCCGGCGAAGGCCTGGCTGGCGACGACCTCGCGGCCGTATTTCTTGGTCAGGATCTGCAGACGTTGCACCTCGTTGACCGCCGAGCCGAAGGCGGAGAAGGTCAGGCGGTCCTTGAGGCCGACATTGCCGAACATGACGTTGCCGACATGCAGGCCGATGCCGTAGCCGATCCTGGTCAAGCCCTTCTGCTCGCGGTCCCTGTTGAGTTCGGCAACCCGCGCCTGCGCCTGATGGACGGCCGAAAGAGCTGCCTCGCAGGCAATTTTCGATGGGTCCTTGTGACGTCCGCAAGGATAGACGGCGAGGAAGCCGTCGCCGAGGAAACTCAGGATCTCGCCGCCGTTACGATTGAACGGGGCGGCGATCGCGTCGAAGAACTGGTTCAGCGTGTCGATATAGGCCTGCCGGCCTTCCTTTTCGGCATACATGGTGGATTCGCGCATGTCGCCCATGACCAGCGCCGCGCGGATCGTCTCACCGTCGCCGCGGCGGATTTGGCCATTCAGCACCCGCTTGCCGGCGTCGCCGCCGAGATAGGTGGTCAGCATGTTGTTGGCGGGCTTGCCGAGTACCGCCCTCTTGGCGGCGACCGCCAGATGGTTCTGCATCCTCAGCAGCGCATCGATCATGTCGTCGGAAAAGCCGGTGTTATGGTCCGTCGACCAGGAACCCATCATGCCCTGCACGGAACCATCGCCGAAGGGCTGCACGAAGGCGAGATAGTCGGTGATGCTGTCCTTGCGCAGGTCCTCGAAAATCGGAAATTCGTTCGGCCCATCCTGCATCAGCCGGCGGCGGATGTGCTGCAGATTGTTGTCGAGCAGGTAATAATAAGGGCTCTGCAGGAAGCGGTCCGGCTTCTGCCCGGCGGGCATGCGAAAGCCCTCGATGGTGACGCCGCTGGCGCGCCGCCAGGTGAAGCTCAGCGCATCGTAGAGCGGATGCAACATCGAGAAAGAAAGATGCACGCGCGCAAGCGGCAGGCCTGCAGCCGTTAGCCTTTCGCAGAAACCGCGGACGATGTTTTCAAGCTCGTCTCCGGCCAGCGAAGAGTTCGTCAGCCATTCAGCGACCCGGTCCAACAGGATGGAGGACACGCTGGATTCGATCGTGCTCATTCTTGGTATGATCCTCATAAGGCACGCCATCCCCAAGAGTCAAAAGTCCCTCGGCCGGCACATTTTCATGCGCAGGTCACAAGGAAATCAGGATGTACGAGCGGTATTATTGTGTCAACGGATCTGCCGAAAGCCCGGCAGCGGCGCCCCTCAGCTCCCCATATCGGGAGATCGGACGGGTTGTCCTTTCCAGGTGGTTCATTATCAAAAGTCAAAATAGGGATGCTGCAAATGCGAAACAATGGGATGCGCATTTTTTTGTGCGCTCAAGTTGCAGCAAAGCCCGTCGCCGAGTCATTTCGGCCACACCCGGATAAGCATCGCAAGGGGTTGCGGCCCTATTTTCTGCTCCTGTCGTCAGCGGAGAAAAGCAGCCCGGGTTTAATTTGCCTGGAGCATGCATTAGATCAGCCTTCTCTTCCCCGTTTGAAAGATTCCGCCTTGGCCATCTCCACCTTCGATACGCTTTTGCAGAAGATCGAAACCCGCGCGGCGCGTGCCGGCATCATCGGCCTTGGCTATGTCGGCCTGCCGCTGGCGATGGCGGTGGCGCGCAGCGGCTTTGCGGTCACCGGCTTCGACATCGATCCCTCCAAGATGGTGGCTCTCGATGCCTGCCGCTCCTATATCGACGCGGTGAGCGACGAGGCGCTTTCTGCCGAGATCGATGCGGGCCGCTTCAAGGCGACGACCGATTTCGCCGGCCTTGCCGAGTGCGACGTCGTCATCATCTGCGTGCCGACGCCGCTCACCAAGCATCGCGATCCCGATCTTTCCTTCGTCGAGGCGACGTCGCGCTCCATCGCCGCGCATTTGCGCCCCGGTCAGCTCGTCGTGCTGGAATCGACCACTTATCCCGGCACGACCGATGACGTGGTGAAGGTCATTCTCGAAGACACGGGGCTGAAGTCCGGCTCGGACTTTTTCGTCGGCTTCTCGCCGGAGCGCGAGGATCCCGGCAATCAGCATTATCATACCGCCACGATTCCCAAGGTCGTCGCCGGCGACGGGGCCGAGGCGCTGGCGCTAATGAAGGCCTTCTATGGTGCGGCGGTATCGTCCGTCGTTCCGGTCTCTTCGAATGCGACGGCCGAGGCGGTGAAGCTCACCGAAAACATCTTCCGCTCGGTCAACATCGCCCTCGTCAACGAGCTGAAGACCGTCTATGCGGCGATGGGCATCGACGTCTGGGAAGTGATCGAAGCGGCCAAGACCAAGCCCTTCGGCTACATGCCCTTCTATCCCGGCCCCGGCCTCGGCGGCCATTGTATCCCGATCGATCCCTTCTATCTCACCTGGAAATCGCGCGAGTACGAGCTGCCAACCCGCTTCATCGAGCTTGCCGGCGAGATCAATTCGGCAATGCCGCGTTATGTCGTCGGCAAGCTCGCCGAAGCCCTCGACATCCGTGCCGGCAAGGCATTGAGCCGCAGCAGGGTGCTGGTGCTCGGGCTCGCCTACAAGAAGAACGTCGCGGATATCCGCGAGAGCCCGTCGCTGCGGCTGATCGAGATCATCGAGGAGCGTGGCGGACACGCAGATTACCATGATCCCTTCGTCGCCGAGATTCCGCCGACGCGCGAATACCAGGCGCTGAAAGGCCGCAAGTCGGTGACGCTGACGCCTGATACCATTGCCGGCTACGATGCGGTGCTGGTCGCGACCGACCACGATCGGGTCGATTATGCGGCGCTCGCAAAAAGCGCCTCGCTCATTGTCGACACCCGCAACGTCTTCAACCGGCTCGGCCTCTCGGCCGATCACGTCATAAAGGCGTGACGGAAACGTCACTGCATAAGTCTGCTATTCGGCAGCGACCCTCACCGAGATGGCGGGCGGGCTGATGGCCCGTACTTGACATTCCAGCAATCTGTACATATATCCGTACACTTGGTAACTAGGAGAGGATGTCGAATGGCCCATGTTCGTTTGACGGAGTTCCGGCAAAACATTGCAACCTATTTTGATCAAGTCCTCTCTTCTCGGGCTCCTCTGCTTGTGACCCGTCAAGGCTCGGAAGCAATGGTCCTGGTTGCCGAAGGCGAGTACGAGAGTATGCAAGAGACGCTACACCTGCTCTCGACGCCTGCTAATTCTGCCCGGCTACGCGAAAGTATAGGACAGCTTCGAAAGGGGCAGGTGATAGAGAGCGATCCAACTCTCTGACATGAAATTGCTATGGACCCCTAATTCCTGGGAAGAGTACGAATACTGGCAGAAAAACGACCAGAAGATGGTCGAGAAAATCAACGAACTCCTGAAGGATACAAAAAGGTCAACCTTTAAAGGTCTGGGCAAGCCAGAGCCACTGAAGGGCGATCTATCCGGATTTTGGTCAAGGCGCATACTCGGAGAGCATCGGCTCGTCTACTGCGTCACTGGCAAGGGTGCCAACCAGCAGCTGGAAATCATCCAGTGCCGATTTCACTACGAAAAATAGGTTCTTGCGCAGTGCAGTTGATCGCGACGTGCGAAAGCTTGCGCGATCATAGTGTTAAATCATGCTCGGCGCTGTAGAAAGCGATTTGCCGGTCATCCGGCTCGCGGCCACCGCATAACCGCCGGCCGCACCGTCGATGAAATGCATATGGTCGCGCGAAATTGGCGTCGGCACGAAGCAGGTCATCAGCGCCGAGGCCTGCCGATGCAGGCCGTAGCGGACAATGCCCTTGGCCCGCGCCGCTTCCAGTAGCGTCTCGATCCGTTTCAGATGTTCGGCGTCGACGTCGATCGTCATCTTCAGCCCATCATCGAACTTGCGAAAATCGGAATTGCCGGCGACGTCGCGCTTGTAGCGGCGGGCGTCGAAGCGGCCGAACGGAATGCCGAGCTTGTAGCAGACGACCGTGATGGCGAGCTGCAGGAAGATGATGAGTTTCTGCCGCAGTCGTCGGCCTGCCGGCGCGGTGGCCTTGGCTTCGCGGTTGATGCCGTGCAGCGAGAAGGCAAGGTTCGGACCATCAACTGGCACCGGATGGCTGTCCCGGTTCTGCTCGGTGGTGATGGCGACGATGCCGTTGACGAGGTCCCGGAATTCCTGCCCTGGCCGGCCTTCGCCGGGAACCGCGATGATCGAGACGATCTCGCCGTGCCTGGCCTCGATCGGGCTCCAGCGGCAGGAAAGGCCGGTGAGATCGGGGCGCGTTCCGGCAGGTGCGCGGTCAACGCCGTACCGGCCGAGCTTCATCTGTTTTTCGGCCCAGCTGGTGCCGCCGCCCCAGAACATCGCATAGGTGACATAAGGGCTTGCGGAGTAACGTGCGACGCGGACGTCCAGGCCCTCGGCGCGGGTGTCGGCGACCGGCACGATGGCGATGCGCAGCGTCAGGCCCAAATCCTCCTCGACCCAGACCTGCACGGCGGCAAGGGCGTCGCGCGCCTGCTTTTCCAGCGAACCCGGCAGCGCAATCAGCGCGCCGTCGCCGCCGAAGACGAAGGGATAATCGCCCTTGCCGACGGAATTTAGCACCGCCGATATGACGCTGGCGCCCGCCATGTTGACGTCCTTGTAACGGCCGGCGGCGATCGCCGGCGTCGAGCCGACGATGTCGGCCAGCGCCAGCACCCATCCGTCCGGCAGCGGCCGGTAGTTGCCCGGATCGGTCACGCCCTCGAAAGCGCTGAAGAGCGGCAGGGCGGCAAAGAAGTCTTCGTCGGTCACGGTTGTCATTCCCATTCAGCTTAGCACAGACCCATGTCGCTGCTGCAACGCCAATTCCCATTTACGGCAATCGACTTGGCAAGGTTCCATGTGTTAGCACGCGCTCACGATTTTTCATCACGGATACGGATTAGATGAGCCGCCTCGACAGCTTCATTCGCCGATTGACGGCTCAACGCGACATTTTGAACTCGATCATCGATCTGGTGGGGGAAACGCCAGGCCCGGTGCTGGAGTTCGGCCTCGGCAACGGGCGCACCTATGATCACCTGCGCGAGAACTTTCCCGGCCGGCGCATCGTCGCTTTCGACTGGGAAGTCCGTTCCTATTCGGCCTCGACACCAGCGGCAGAAGATATGGTGACCGGCAATATCCACGAGTCCGGCCAGGCCTTCGTCGGCATCGGTGCAGCCCTTGCCCATGCCGATATCGGCACCGGCCATGACGAGATCGACGCGGTGACGCTGACCTGGCTGCCGCAACTGATAGCCGGCGTGCTCGCCCATAACGGCATCGCCGTCAGCGGGCTGCCGCTGGAGCATCCCGAGCTGGTGGCGCTGCCGCTGCCGGACGGCATCAAGGAAGGCCGTTATTTCCTCTACCGAAGGACGTAAAGGATAGCATCGGCAGCAGTACAAAGTGCTACAGCGCCGCGCGTCTGAAAGACGCGCGGCGCTATCGTGTTTCGGTTACGCCACCAGACCCTTGGTCAGTTCCAGCGCCTGCCGTTCGAACAGCCGGCGATAGATACCGTTATTGAGCCGGATCAGCGCCTGGTGGTCGCCTTCTTCGACAATATTTCCCTTGTCGAAGACCAGCAGCCGGTCCAGTGCTCGCACCGTGGACAGCCGGTGGGCGATGACCAGCGTCGTGCGGCCGTTCATCAGGCGCTCCATCGCCTGCTGGATCTGCACTTCGCTCTCGCTGTCGAGGCTCGACGTCGCCTCGTCCAGGATCAGCACCGGCGCATCAGCCAGGAAGGCACGGGCAATGGCGACACGCTGCCGCTCGCCGCCCGACAGCTTGACGCCGCGTTCCCCGACCATCGTCTCATAGCCCTTGGGAAGCTCCATGATGAAGTCGTGGGCACTGGCCTGTTTTGCCGCCTGCTCGATCTCGCGTCGCGAGGCGTTCGGCCGGGAATAGGCGATGTTTTCCGCCAGCGTGCGGTGGAACAGGATGGGCTCCTGCTGCACGATGGCGATCTGGCCGCGCAGGCTTGATTGTTTGACCGCCGCGATATCCTGTCCGTCGATGCGGATTTCGCCCGAGTTCACGTCATAGAGCCGCTGGATGAGCTTGACGAAGGTCGTCTTGCCGGAGCCCGAATGCCCGACCAGGCCCACGCGCTCACCCGGCTTGATGGTGACCGAAAAGTCCTCATAAAGCGGGGTGGGATGCGCCCCATACTGGAAAGTGACACGATCGAAGACGATCTCGCCCTCGCCAATTTTGATCGGCTTGGCGTTGGGCTTGTCTTCGATACCGAGCGGCATCTTGTCGAGCAGCACCAGTTCTTCCATGTCGTTGACGGCACGCTGCAGATTGCGGATGTCCTGGCCGACATTGCGCAGATAGCCTTGCAGAACGAAGAACATGGCCAGCACGAAGGTGATGTCGCCAGGCGTCGCCAACCCCTGCTGCCACATGACAAGGCCCGTTCCCAGAATACCTGCCTGCATGGAAACCATCATGAAGCCCTGGATCGTGCCGCTCAAGGTGCCGCGCTTCCATGTCCGTCGCGTCCGGCTGTCCCATTTGGTCAGCACGTGGCGCAAGCGTCCCTCTTCGCGGTTTTCAGCGCCGAAGGCCTTGACCACCGAATTGCAGCTGATGGCATCTGCCAGCGCACCACCAAGCTTGGTGTCCCAGGCATTGGCAAGCCGTGCCGCCGGCGACACGAAGCCCATGGAAAGCGCCACGGTCACGCCGATATAAATCAGCGACCCCGCAGCCACGATCAGGCCCATGATTGGCCAGTAGCTGCCGAGCACGATGCTGGCGCCCACCAGCATGACGATGGACGGCAGCAGGGCGACCAGCAGCAAGTCGTTGAGCTGGTCGAGCGCCCACATGCCGCGGGTGATCTTGCGCACCGTCGAGCCGGCAAAGCTGTTGGCGTGCCAGTCGGTCGAGAACCGCTGCACCTTGTGGAAACCGTTATTGACCACATCCGCCATGGTGCGCAGCGTCAGCCGGATGATGCCGTTGAAGATGAACCAGCGCAGCACCACGCTGGTGAGGCCGAGTGTCACGACGATGGCGAAGGCGCGCAGAGCACCATCAGCCGCATTGCTGCCGGCAATGGCATCGACGATCCGGCCGGAAAACACCGGCACCATGACTTCAGCCAGGGTGCTGACGACCACCAGCACAATAATAATGGCCACCAATAGAGGCCGATGGGTCCAATGATGGAAAACAAAGCCCAGCACATGGCGATAGGCATCGGCGCGGAAATCGAGCTTCTTGCGAGTCATTTTAATCGCTCGGCGCCGTGTTCAGCAACCGGTCCTCAAAAATAGAGAGTTGGATGGCACAGCCCAAGCGGGAGACGAAATAATCCCGTTGGATCAATCGGGCTGTGAATTAAGGGAAAACCGCATGTCGGGCGCGCGAGGCGGGCCGCGAATGGAAATGACCTAGCGTCGGAACATTCCGTGCGGGAAGGTTTCGATGATTGCTGGTGTCATGCAACGCCTCCCTTATGTTCGAACTAAAGCGGTGAGCGTTTTGTACCGAAGCAATTCGCCATTGCCAAGCGGATATTTGCAACCTTACGGAAAGTGATGCGGAAACGACACACCCTGTGAGCCGCGACCGCTCAGGAGGCGCAGGAATAGGATGTGGCCGGGCGGGTGGCCAGTTTCGCCTCGAAGTCGGCCGCGATTTTGTCCAGCGTCACGCCGCCCAGCCGCTGGAGGAGCAGGGCCTGGGCCTCCTTCATAGCGTCGCCGAGAGCGACATTCACCGCCTGTTCCACCAGGCATTGCGGCTGGTCGTCGGCCGGGCCGATGGCGAAGAGATGCGGTTCCCCGATGGCGTTATAGACGTCGAGCAGGGTGATGTCAGACAAGGGACGCACCAGCGTCCAACCGCCGCCATGGCCTTTTTCGGAGCGGACGTAGCCCTGTTCGCGAAGGCCGGCCATGGTGCGGCGGACTACGACGGGATTGGTGTTCAGCATTTTCGCGATCATTCCGGAGGTCGCCGAATGCTGGTGCTTATCCATGTGGATCAGCACGTGCAGCATGCGTGAAAGGCGGCTGTCATTGCGCATGGGTCTCTTCCTGTCGATCGGACGGGTCATTATCGCAAAGGGATCGTAACAAGACAAGTAACATGATGCTTGACGACGTTGGTTCATGTAACTTATGTTGAGTCATGAGTTCGATATCAAGGGAGAGTTCCATGTCGTTCGAAGCCATCGTCATCGGCGGGAATTTTGCCGGCCTTTCGGCCGCCATGCAGCTGGCCAGGGCGCGGCGGCGGGTTCTGCTCGTCGATGCCGGTGCGCCGCGCAATCGGTTTTCCGAAGCCTCGCACGGGTTCCTCGGCCAGGACGGCCAGACGCCGGCGGCGATCATGCAGGAGGGAAAACGGCAGCTTTCGCTGTATCCGACCATCACCATCCGCGAGGGGAAAGTCGTCCGGGCGCAGAGCGATGGGGACGCGTTCATTATCGGCACCGAAGACGGCGGCGAAGAACGAGCCGCGCGCATCGTGCTCGCAACCGGCGTCAGCGACACGCTGCCCGAAATCCCCGGTCTGCAGGAGCGATGGGGCCGCTCGGCGCTGCACTGCCCCTATTGCCACGGTTTTGAGGTCAGCGGCGGCAAGCTCGGCGTTCTCGCAAACCATCCGCATTCGGCGCATTCCGCCATGATGATTCCGGACTGGGGACAGACGACCTATTTCGCCCAGGCGTTGTTCGAGCCCGACGAAGAGCAATTGGTAAAGCTGACGGCCCGTGGCGTCCGGATCGAACGGAGCCCTATCGTCGAATTGTTGGGCGACAATCCGAAGCTTGAGGCGGTTCGCCTCGCCGATGGCCGCGTTGTACCACTCGATGCCGTCTTCGTCGCACCGAAAACGGCGATGGCGAGCCCGGTTGCCGAACAGCTCGGCTGCACCTTCGACGACGGCCCGTTCGGGCCGGTCATCCGCACCGGTGATAACAAGGAAACCACCATCAAGGGCGTCTTTGCTGCCGGGGATGCGGCAAGCGCCATGCATAATGCCACACTCGCCTCCGCCGCCGGCGTGCTCGCCGGCGTGCATTGCCATCAATCGCTTGTCATGCAGTCGGCCGCTTAGGGCAGAAACGGCAAGTTAAACGGGTTGATTCTTCCCCAGCAGGTCGGGGGGCCTTCGTGCCCCACCTCGCAGTCCTCGAAAACAGATATCATGAGCATGCGCGAACAAGCGCGAAGAAACTGGTTTGAAGCGACCCACACCGCCCACATTACCCGCCTCCTCGCCCTGAGTGTTCTGCTCCCTGCGATATATGCGGCGCACGCATATTTCCCTTGGGCGTGCGCTCAAGGAGACATCTAATGCGTCTTCGATAAACGCGGAGTCGGTTTGAGGAGTTATGCGAGAGACAGCGCGCTTTACGGACTCAGCTTCCAACGTCAATCGCCGACGACATATCCATCACCGCCGCGACAATGGCACGTCTCAACCATATATGCCTGGGCGCGTCTTGCTGGCGCGCGTGCCAGGCGAGGCTCATCGTGAAGCTCCCAAGATCGAGGGGCGGCGGCAACGATACGAAGCGCCTCATGTTGGCGGCCGCTCGTGCCAGGCTCGATGGCAGGGTCATGATGAGGTCCGAGCGAGCGGCGATCTCGACCGCTGCGAAGAAGTTCGGCACGCGCAGCTTCACTCGTCGCGTTCGCCCCATACGCGCAAGCACCTCATCGACAGGTGCAAGCCCGACGCCGGTAACACTCACCACGATATGCTCAAGCGCCAGAAAGCGGTCGAGCGTGAGTTTTTCGGTGAGCGCAGGATGATGCGCCCGCATGAGCGTCACGAGTTCTTCGTCATAGAGGCCGCGTCGACGAATGCCGGCTGGCGCGTCGTCGATCAGCGCCACCATCGCATCCGCCACGCCGTGCTCCAGCGCTTCGATCCCGTTCGTGCCCGGCGCGACGATATCGAGATCGAGGGACGGTGCCTCGCGGGCAAGGCGGGCGAGCAAATGCGGCGTGAGCGCGGCGGCCTGGAGATCGGGCATAAGCAGCCGGATTCGACCCGTCGCCGTCGCGGGATCGAACGAGTTCGCTTCCAACAGTTCTCCTACGCCTGCCAGTATCCTGCGCAGCGCCGGATGCACCTCTTCAGCACGAGAGCTGAGGACGTAGCCACCCGGCCCATCGACCAGCAGCACATCCGAAAACAGCGTGCGCAATCGGCCTAAAGCACGGCTCGCGGCCGGCTGACTCATGCCGAGCCGGTCGGCGGCCCGTGTGACGTTTTTCTCATCCAGCAGCGCCTCAAGCGCCACCAATAGGTTCAGATCAATCCGGCGTAAATTCACTTTGCGCATGCTGAGTATATACATCATGCATTGGACGCATGACAACTTCGCGCCTATTGGTTCCTCTATCGAGAACTGATGGAGTGGCAATCATGTATGTTGTACTTGGAGCAAACGGGCGGGCCGGCGGCGAGGTAGCGCGCGCCCTTATCGAAGTCGGCGAGGCCGTGCGTGTCGTCCTGCGTTGCAAGGAGCAGGGTGAAAAATGGACAGCCCTCGGCGCTGAGGTGGCCGTCGCGAGCATCGAGGATGCCGAGGCGATGGCCGAGGCGCTGAAGGGCGCGTCGGGAGCATTCCTACTCAATCCGCCGCCGGTGAGCGATGATCCCTATGCACGCACTGAAGAACTTGGCGCGGCGCTGACCGATGCAATACGGCGGGCGCGTCTGCCGAAGGCCGTTGTCCTGTCGTCCATCGGAGCGCAGCATGTCTCCGGCACTGGCGTCATCGCCACCCTCAACCGGTTCGAGGAGCTACTTGACGGGGTGGCGCCGGCGACCGCCTTCCTGCGGTCGGGCTATTTTGTCGAGGCCTGGGGCGAGGTGGCGGAAGCTGTCATGTCGCAAAGCGTGCTGCCGACCTTTCTCGAACCTTCCCAGAGAATTCCGATGGTGAGCACAATCGATGTCGGGCGCGCCGCGGCAATCGTGTTGCGCGAGGAATGGACCGGGAAACGGATCGTTGAGTTGAGCGGACCGGAAGACTGGAGCGCTGGCGATGTGGCGTCGGCCTTCGCGGAGGTTCTCGGCCGCCCGGTGGTGCCGGTGCTTGTTCCGCCGGGGCGCCGCGCCGCGCTGCTCGTCGAGGAAGGCCTTCCCCCCGAGGTGGCCAGCGCGCTTCTCGGCATGTATGAGGGAATCGCCAACGGCCTGTTCATGCACCAGAACGACAGCGAACGCCGGCGCGGCACGACTTCTCTGGCGACAGCGATAGAGCGCATTGCCGCGACGGTTGAACCAGCCGGCGGCGGCCGGATATGATCGGAATAAGTCGAATCTGCTATGGCAGGAACAGCACGTTGTACTGATCGAACTCCCCCGGCAGGTCGCGGACCTTCATCTCCACCTCGCGGTCCTCGAAGAGGGTGAGGCAATCCTCGTAGAAGCCGGACAGCGTGGATATGAAGGCTTTCGTTCCTTCCGGGCCGTAGAAGAGCGGTGTGAACTCCATGTAGAGCGGCACGCGGCGGGCAAGCAGCGGCTGCATCGACCGGCAAGCGACCGGCTCGTAGCCTTCGATATCCATCCAGACGAGGCCGATTGAGGCCGGGTCGACCGAAAGACCGGCAAGGATCTCGGAAACCGGCTTCACCGGCACGCTGATCTTCCTGTCGCTCGGGGCTTGGCGGATGGCGCTGCTCTTGCCGTGATTGTTGAGGTTGAGGAAAAAGTCGATCTCGCCTTCGTGCTCGCCGGCGGCGCAGTTGACGAGGCGGACCTTCTCCTCCAGCCGATTCTGGCGAATATTGAGGGCAAGGAGCGGGAAATTGCGCGGATCGGGCTCGATGCTGATGATCTTGATGTAGGTGTCGCTGAGGGCGAAATAGACGGTCTGGGTGCCGATATTGCCGCCGATCTCGAGCAGTGTCGCGTCCTTTCGCAAGAGGCCGCGCTCGCGCAGGATGACGATCAGCCGGTCGACGGCCTCGCGCTCGAAATGGCCCTTCCGGAACACCTTGCGGCCGATATAGTCGGCGGGAGAGAAGGTCATCAGGTGGTCGCCTGCATCGACCGTCATCGAGACAACGCGCGGGCCGATATTCTCGATCAGTAGGCGGCGGCCGAAGCGGGTGTCGAAGAAGCGCGAAGCGGCGGCATTGCGCGCCTTACGCAGCCGGCGGCTCCAGTATTTGGCGGTCAACCAGGGCTTGCCGGGCATCAGGTTTTTCCTTCGAGCGGTTCTGCCGCTTTCTCTCTCGGAATGACGTAGACTTTCAAGGGCAGGGCCCGGCCGCGCACGCTGATTTCACGGCTTTCGATGCCGGAAAGATCAGCACCGGAAAGGTTCGCCACCGGTTCGGAGATGACGATCGCCGCCTCGAATTCCTTGGCAGCGCTTTCCAACCGGCTCGCAACATTCACGGTGTCGCCGATCGCCGTCATGCTGCGCACCCGGCCGTATCCCATCGTGCCGACGACGGCCGGGCCGGTGTGAATGCCGATCGCGATGCGCAGCGGCAGCGCCAGTTCGTCGGCCAGCTCGGCGGCGAGTTTCTCGATCTCGGCGACGATCACTGCTGCCGCGTTGAGCGCCTGGCGGCAGGCTTCCTCCGGCGCCGTGTTGAGCCCGAAGAGCGCCATGGCGCCGTCGCCGATGAACTTGTCGAGCCGACCGCCGGACTGCTCCACCGCCTTGCCGATGATGGCGAAATAGCGGTTCAGCAGGAAGACGACGTCGAAGGGCAGGCGAGTTTCCGTCAGCGTGGTGAAATGGCGGATATCGACGAAGAGCACGGCGATCTCGCGCTCGCGCCCGGGGCTGGTCTCCTGGCTGTTGGCGGGAAGCGCCGCCTCGATCGCCGGCACGAGAAGCGGCGCGACGGCAACGTCACGGTTCGGACGAAGCTGGCAGGCGAGCCGGACATCGGGGCCGGCATTGATGCGCTTCAGTGTCGTCTGTTCCATCTTGTCGGGGATCGGCAGGCTCTCGTAATCGCCAAGGATCTGCACCCGGCAGGTGGAGCACTGGCCCTTGCCGCCGCAGACGGCATAATGCGGCAGGCCGCCGAGCCGGCTCGCTTCCAGCACTGAGAAGCCGCGCGGCACACGAATCACCTCGCCGCCCGGATAATGCACGGCGACCTGGTCGAGCCGCTCTTTCAGCTTGCGCCGGGCGCGGGCGACGACGACGATGAGTAGCGAAGCCGAGAAAGCGCCGTAGAGCCCGGCGCGGATCATGGCGACCTGCCGGCGAACTTCCGGGTTCGAGGCGTAACGGGTGTTGACGCCCTCCTTGTAAGCGCTGACGGTCATTGACCGCTGGTAGGAAGGGTCGGCGAGCGTCCGGCCCATTTCGACGAAGCCGAGCAGCGCGAGAACCGGCACGAGGATGGCGAGCGCCAGCATGAGCGGTGCGAAGTCCGGATACCAGGAGCGGTAGCGCAGCCAGAAATGAATGCCGATGCAGCCGTGGATCCAGACGGCGACGACGGCGAGCGCCTGCCGCGCGCCGTTCGCCGGATTCCGGATCCAGAGCATGCTGACGACCGTCTCGTAGTCGTCTATGTAGCCGTAGAACTCGTGGGCGATGCGCGTGCCGATGACATGATCAAGGAGAAGCAGCGGGATCATCAGGCCGAGCACGATCTGCGCCATTTCCCCCTTCGGCATGACGAGGCTGCGACGCATGTAGATGGCGCGCAGCACCAGCGCGATATGGATGAGAACCGACGAATAGAAGACGGCGGTCCCCAGGGGATTGCGCCAGATCGCCAGGAAGAGATGGGCGGCTTTATCGGCGGCGGCGACGGAAATCAGGCCGATCGCGTGGTTCGACAAATGCAGCAGGACGAAGATAAAAATGACGAGGCCGGAACCAAGCCTCGCCTTTCTGATCGTACGCTCCGAAAAAATCTCTGTGGCCGAGACCGTCGTCATTCATTCCCGTTCTTGTCGATGTAACCGCACGCCCATAGAGATTGGGAAAGAGGCGGAATTGCTTCTATCGCGATCACATTCCATATGCTTATGCGCAAGTTTTCGGCAAAGGGACAATAGCGGGATTATCCCGACAGGCGCGAAAGTTGTAAACAGTGTGTCTTACCTGAGGTGTCCCAATGCGGGTGGCTTTCTACGCGCCGATGAAATCGCCGAACCATCCGGTGCCCTCAGGCGACCGGCTGATGGCGCGGCTGTTGATCCGGGCGCTGGAGCTTGGTGGGCATCAGGTCGACGTCGCCTCCGAATTCCGCACTTATGTGTCTACACCGGAAGCGGCAGCGGCGCTCGAACCAGCCATCGGCGCTGAGCTGGAGCGGCTGCGGCTGACATGGAAATCTGGGCCGCGGCCGGAGCTCTGGTTCTGCTATCACCCCTATTACAAATCGCCCGATCCGTTCGGGCCTGTTATCTCTGCCGAATTCGCCATTCCCTATATCACCGCAGAAGCCTCCTATGCGGCAAAACGCGACCGGACCGGCTGGGCCACTGCCCAGAAGCTCGTGGGCGAGGCGATCATGCGGGCGGCGGTCAATATCAGCTTCACCGAACGCGATCAGGCTGGGCTTGCAGCCGCCTTTCCGCAAGCGCGGCTTGCCGGGCTGAAACCCTTCATCGACACGGCGCTCTTCGAAAAGGCGTCGCCGGTGCCCAATCCGTGCCGGCTGATGACGGTCGCGATGATGCGGGCCGGCGACAAGATGGAAAGTTATGCGATGCTTGCGAAAGCATTGCGGCTGATCGAAGACCGGCCCTGGTCCCTTGCCGTCATCGGCGATGGGCCGATGCGCCAAGAGGTGCAGGCGCTGTTTGCCGACTTTCCCGGTCGCATCGAATGGCTGGGCGAGCGCAATGCCGCCCAGATCGCCGCATTGCTCGGACGCGGCGACCTCTATGTCTGGCCCGGATGCGGCGAGGCCTATGGTCTTGCCTATCTGGAGGCCCAGGCCGCCGGCCTCCCTGTCGTCGCGCAGGAAACGGCAGGCGTGCCTGATGTGGTCGAGGCTGGTGTGACCGGCCTGCTGACGCCGGATGGCGATGTCGCCGCCTATGCCGTGGCCGTGGCTGCCCTGCTTGACGACAGGCAGAGGCGCGACGCCATGGGGCAGGCGGCGCGGCGCTTGGTGCTTGGGCAACGCTCACTTGCGATGGCGGCGCAGGTATTGAACGGAATTTTGCGCGACAGCGCAGCAACAGGAGTGACGCGATGACCGACCGGATAGCCTGGGCCCCCCTGCACCGCGAGCTTGACCGCTGGCAGGCCGCCGGCCGCGTGGCGCGCTTGTGGCTGCGGGACGACGACGCCGTCGAGCCGACGCCTGATCTGGAGACGCTGCTGGCGCTGACTGGCGAATGCGGGGTGCCGCTAGCGCTTGCCGTCATTCCCGGCCTGACCGGCGAGGCCTTGGCCGCGCGGTTGGCGGAGGAGGCTGGCGTCGCTGTCGCCGTGCATGGCTGGTGTCATACGAACCACGCGGGGCCGGAGCGGAAGAAGCAGGAACTCGGCGGCGAGCGGCCGGCGGATGTCGTGCTCGGCGAGTTGGGTGAAGGGTTCCGGCTGCTGCAGCGGCTGCATCCGGCCCGCTTCCTGCCGGTGCTGGTGCCGCCGTGGAACCGGATCGATACGGCCCTTATCCCGGCGCTGCCCGGCCTCGGATTTGCTGCCCTTTCAGTCTATGGGCGGGCAAAGCAGGATCGGCCGATGCCGCTGCTCAACACCCATGTCGACATCATCGACTGGCACGGCACGCGCGGCGGACGGCGCGCGGCGGAACTGGTGACCGAGTTGGTGGCGGAGCTTGACGACCGGTTTGCCGGCAGCGACGAGCCTATCGGCGTGCTCACGCACCATCTGGTGCATGACGCGGCCGCATGGGATTTTTTGTCAGCCTTGTTTGCGACTACCGGGCGGCATCCCGCCGTCCGCTGGTCCCGGGCGTCGACACTTCTCAAGGCTCAGGCGCGTGAACCCGTTCAAGGAACTCGCGCATGAGCGCGACGACGCCATCGAGATGCGTCTCGAGCAGCCAGTGCCCGCCGCCGAGCAGATGGAGTTCGGCATCCGGCAGATCGCGCAGATAGGCCCGCGCCGATTTTTCCGGCATGTAGTGGTCGTTGGGACCCCAGACGATCAAGGTGGGCGGCCGGTATTCGCGCAAGTATTTGCGGTGTTCAGGAAACCAGGCCCGGTTCTCCTTCAGTCCGGCGATCAGGTCTATGGCAACTTCCTTGCGCCGCGGCGTGATCAGCGACCAATGCAGCTTCCAGAGATCGGGAGGGATCGTATCGGCCAGGGGAGGCGGCAGATCGTTGAGGAATTCCTCCTTGAAATTCTCCTCGCTGATCGCCTCCGCCAGCACCCTCCTCATCTCCGATCTCGGAAGCGTCCATGTCGCCTCGATATCCGCATATTT
>NZ_VSZV01000198.1:0-12339 GCF_008919455.1 Rhizobium sp. PEPV16 | reverse complement strand
CTCAGAACTACTATTGCGGGCGCTGCACTCGGCGCCGTCATGGCGGCCTCGGCTGCCTTCAGCGGTGCGGTTGCCGCCGATGATACGATCAAGGTCGGCATTCTGCACTCGCTTTCCGGCACCATGGCCATCTCCGAGACCACGCTCAAGGACGCCATGCTGATGCTCATCGACGAGCAGAACAAGAAGGGCGGCCTTCTCGGCAAGAAGCTCGAGGCCGTCGTCGTCGACCCGGCTTCCGACTGGCCGCTGTTTGCCGAAAAGGCACGTGAGCTGATCCAGAAGGACAAGGTTGCCGCCGTATTCGGTTGCTGGACGTCCTCGTCGCGCAAGTCCGTTCTGCCGGTTTTCGAAGAGACCAACTCGATCCTCTTCTACCCGGTCCAGTATGAAGGCGAAGAGTCCTCGCGCAACATCTTCTACACCGGTGCTGCTCCGAACCAGCAGGCCATTCCTGCTGTCGACTACCTGATGGAAAAAGAAGGCGTCAAGCGCTTCGTTCTCGAAGGTACGGACTACGTTTATCCGCGCACGACCAACAAGATTCTCGAGGCATACCTGATTTCGAAGGGTATTCCGAAAGAAGACATCATGACCAACTACACGCCGTTCGGCTTCTCCGACTGGCAGACCGAAGTTTCCAAGATCAAGGAATTCGGTTCGGCCGGCAAGAAGACCGCCGTCGTCTCTACGATCAACGGCGATGCCAACGTTCCGTTCTACAAGGAACTGGGTAACAAGGGCATCAAGGCAACCGACATCCCCGTCGTCGCCTTCTCGGTTGGCGAAGAAGAGCTTGCCGGCCTCGACACCAAGCCGCTCGTCGGCCATCTCGCTGCCTGGAACTACTTCGAATCGGTCGAAAGCTCGGCCAACAAGAAGTTCATCAAGGACTGGCACGCTTTCACCAAGAACGACAAGCGCGTGACGAACGACCCGATGGAAGCTGCGTATATCGGCTTCAACGCATGGGTTAAGGCCGTCCAGGCTGCCGGCACGACCGATACCGACAAGGTTCTCGACACCATCATCGGCGTCAGCGTTCCGAACCTCTCCGGCGGTTATGCGACCGTCATGCCGAACCACCACATCACCAAGCCGGTGCTGATCGGTGAAATCCAGGCCGACGGCCAGTTCGAAATCGTCCAGCAGACACCTGCCGTCGTCGGCGACGAATGGTCAGATTTCCTGCCTGACTCCAAGGATCTGATCTCCGATTGGCGCAAGCCGATGTCCTGCGGCAACTTCAACGTCGCAACGGGCAAGTGCGGTGGCAAGGGCTCCTGAGCACGACTCCGATCCGATGATTGCCTGAAGGATTCCGTCCGGGTTTGATCCCGGGCGGAAGCTCCGTCCCAGCGATTGCGCCGCGAGGCCAACACTATCAAGGGCGAGAAAGCCGATGTATCGCGCCATAAAGATTTTCCTCATCACGGTTTGCCTGACATTTTCGGGCCTGACATTTTCGGGCGTGATGATCTCGAGCGAAGTCCAGGCCCAGGACGATATCCACGTGCTTATCGACGCGCTCGGCGTCGGCGATTTCCCGGAACGCGAAGTGGCCATCAAGGCGCTGGTCGCTTCCAAGGATCCGCATGTCAGCCAGATCCTGCAGCAGTTGAGCGACGGCCTTCTCTACGTCAATTCAGATGGCGGCCCGGTTCTCCTCCAGGGCGGTACCGATGACGAACCAACCTATTCCGATCCGATCACCGGCGAAGCCGCTGCCGATGTCGATCCGGACCTGATGACGAAGGTCAAGATCAACAACGCGCTACGCGGCGTCATCGGCGCCGCCACCAGCCAGCTGACGCTGATGAGCCCGGACCGTTCCGCGCGACTTGCCGCGGCGCAGGGCCTCCTGAAAGATGCCGATCCCGCCAACCTCGACCTGCTGAACACGGCGCTTGCGGCCGAAAAAGACGCTGAGATCAAGAATACGATGGAAGCGGCGCGCGCAGTGCTGCTGCTCAAGACGGATGCGAGCGTCGAAGACAAGAAGGCTGCGATCGATACGATCGCGGCGCGCGGCAATCGCGATGCGCTGACCATCCTCACGACCACACTCGAAACCGCGCCCGACGACCTGAAGCCGGCGATCCAGACGGATATCAGCTCCATCAATCGCAGCCTGGCGCTGTGGGATATCGTCCAGAACATCTGGTACGGATTGTCTCTCGGCTCGGTACTGCTGCTTGCCGCGATCGGCCTTGCCATCACCTTCGGCGTCATGGGCGTCATCAACATGGCGCATGGCGAAATGGTGATGATCGGCGCCTACACCACCTATGTGGTGCAGGAATACATTACCTCCGCCTTTCCTGAACTTGGCGATTATTCGCTGGCCTTTGCCGTGCCTGCGGCCTTCGTCTTTACCGGCTTCGTCGGTCTGGTGATCGAGCGCGCCGTCATCCGCTATCTCTACGGCCGGCCGCTCGAAACGCTGCTCGCCACCTGGGGCGTGTCGCTCATCCTGCAGCAGGCGGTGCGCAGCATCTTCGGCCCGACCAACCGCGAGGTCCGCAATCCGACCTGGATGTCCGGCGTCTTCGATCTCGGCGGGCTCTCCATCACCTGGAACCGACTGTGGATCATCGTCTTTTCGATGGTGGCCTTTGTGGCGCTGCTCCTGCTGCTCAAGCGGTCCGCCTTCGGCCTGCAGATGCGTGCCGTTACGCAGAACCGCCGCATGGCGTCGTCGATGGGCATCCGCACCGGCTGGGTCGATGCCTTCACCTTCGCGCTCGGCTCGGGCATTGCCGGCATCGCCGGCGTGGCGCTCAGCCAGATCGACAATGTCTCGCCGAACCTCGGTCAATCCTACATCATCGACAGCTTCATGGTCGTCGTCTTCGGCGGTGTCGGCAATCTCTGGGGCACACTGGTCGGGGCACTCTCGCTCGGCGTCGTCAACAAGTTCCTCGAGCCCTTCGCCGGCGCCGTGCTCGGCAAGATCCTGGTGCTCGTCCTCATCATTCTCTTCATCCAGAAGCGTCCCCGCGGGCTCTTCGCACTCAAAGGAAGGGCGGTGGAAGCATGATAACGGCCTTCCTTCTCCGATCACTCGATCGCAAGATCGTCATTGCCATCGCCCTCCTGCTTCTGGTCGCCGTCCTTGTGCCGGTCCTGAACCTGATGACGGGGCCGAGCAATCCGCTGCACGTGCCGACTTATATCATGTCGCTGTTCGGCAAGTATCTGACCTATGCGCTGCTGGCGCTGGCGCTTGATCTCGTCTGGGGCTTCTGCGGCATCCTCTCCCTCGGCCACGGTGCCTTCTTTGCGCTCGGCGGCTATGCGATGGGCATGTATCTGATGCGCCAGATCGGTACGCGCGGCAGCTATGGAGACCCTGTTCTGCCCGACTTCATGGTGTTCCTGAACTGGAAGGATCTGCCCTGGTTCTGGTACGGCTTCAACCATTTCTGGTTTGCGGCGCTGATGGTGCTTGTCGTGCCCGGCCTGCTCGCCTTCGTCTTCGGCTGGTTTGCCTTCCGCTCACGCGTCAACGGCGTCTATCTCTCGATCATCACCCAGGCAATGACCTATGCGTTGCTGCTGGCCTTCTTCCGCAACGACATGGGCTTTGGCGGCAATAACGGCCTTACCGATTTCAAGGATATTATCGGTTTCAACGTCCAGGCGGACGGCACGCGTGCAGTCCTTTTTGCCGCAACTGCGATCTTCCTGGCGCTGTCGCTGCTGCTCGCCTCGGCGATCGTGCGCTCGAAGTTCGGCAAGGTGCTGGTCGGCGTGCGCGATGCGGAAAGCCGCACGCGTTTCCTCGGTTACCGCGTCGAGCACTTCAAGCTCTTCACCTTCGTCGTCTCGGCGATGATGGCTGGTATTGCCGGTGCGCTCTACGTGCCGCAGGTCGGCATTATCAATCCCGGCGAATTCGCGCCTGCCAATTCGATCGAAGTCGTCATCTGGACGGCGGTCGGCGGGCGGGCGACGCTGATTGGGCCGATCATCGGCGCGATCCTCGTCAACGGCGGCAAGACGATCTTCACCGGCCTCTTCCCTGAGTTCTGGCTGTTTGCGCTCGGCGGCCTCTTCGTTGCCGTCACGCTGTTCCTGCCCAAGGGTGTCGTCGGCACGATCGCCCAATATCTCGGCAAGCGGAAGGTCGTCTCCAAGGCGGCACCACCGGCGGCTGAGGAAGACGGTATCGAGCCGAAAATCCAGGCAGCGGAGTGAGCGCCATGATCCCCGACGTCAAACCCACCAGCGTGCTTTATCTGAACGGCGTCTCGGTTTCCTTCGACGGCTTCAAGGCGCTGAATTCGCTGTCGATCGTCATCGAACCCGGCGAGCTTCGCGCCATCATCGGCCCGAACGGCGCCGGCAAGACGACGATGATGGATATCATCACCGGCAAGACCCGGCCCGACGAGGGCGAGGTGTTCTTCAACGGCACGATCGATCTTACCAAGAAGGACGAGGCCGATATCGCGCAGCTCGGCATCGGCCGCAAGTTCCAGAAGCCGACAGTCTTCGAAAGCCATACGGTGTGGGACAATCTGGAGCTGGCGCTGAACCGCCGTCGCGGCGTGTTCTCGACGCTGTTCTACCGGCTTTCGGGCGAGGACAAGACGCGCATAGAGGAGATCCTCGAAACCGTGCGGCTGACGCATCGCCGCGACGAATTCGCCGCCAATCTCTCGCACGGGCAGAAGCAATGGCTTGAGATCGGCATGCTGCTGGCGCAGGAGCCGAAGCTCCTGCTGGTCGACGAACCGGTGGCCGGGATGACCGATGCGGAGACGGCGGAAACTGCGATCCTGCTGAAGGATATCGCCAAAACCCGGTCTGTCGTCGTCGTCGAACATGACATGGGCTTCATCCGAGACCTCGGCGTCAAGGTGACCTGCCTTGCTGAGGGATCGGTGCTGGCCGAAGGGTCGATCGATTTTGTGAGTTCGGATCCGAAGGTCATCGAGAACTATTTGGGGCGGTGATGATGCGGTCGATGTTTCTGGATTGGTCTGAAAGGGGAGCGACATATTCCCTCTTCTCCCCAACGGGGAGAAGGTGGCCAGAAGGGTCGGATGAGGGGGCCGCACGGCACACCGCTGATAACCTTTCGCCTTCGCTCAAGGTGCTCGTCGCTGTTGCTCCTCGCCCCCCTCATCGCCTCGCTGTGCTCGGCACTTCTCCCCGCCGGGGAGAAGAGGGTGCTCGCATCGCCGGCATGGCAAACAAGGATGTCGCATCATGCTGACAGTCGAAAACGCAAACCTTCACTACGGCGCCGCTCAGGCGCTGCGCGGCATCTCGATCAAAGCGGAGATGGGCAAGATCACCTGCGTGCTGGGGCGTAACGGCGTGGGGAAGAGTTCTCTTCTGCGCGCCGTTACCGGCCAGCATCCGCTGTCGGCCGGTACCGTCACCTTCAACGATACCAAGCTCAACGGCTTGCCGCCCTTTGCCCGCGCCAAGCAGGGCATCGGTTACGTGCCGCAGGGGCGCGAAATCTTCCCGCTACTCACCGTCAAGGAAAATCTCGAAACCGGCTTTGCTCCGCTTGGCCGCCGCGACCGCAACATCCCCGATGACATCTTCAGTCTCTTCCCGGTGCTGAAGTCGATGTTGTCACGTCGCGGCGGCGATCTTTCCGGCGGGCAGCAGCAGCAGCTGGCGATCGGGCGCGCCATGGTGACACGGCCGAGGATTCTCGTGCTCGACGAGCCGACCGAGGGCATTCAGCCATCGATCATCAAGGATATCGGCCGGGCGATCCGCTACCTGCGCGACTCCACAGGCATGGCGATCCTGCTCGTCGAGCAGTATCTCGATTTCTGCCGCGAGCTTGCCGACTATGTCTACATCATGGACCGTGGCGAAATCGTGCATGAAGGGCTTGCCGAGACGCTGGATACGCCGGAGGCCCGCCGCCACCTGACTGTCTGACTGTCTGACTGTCTAACTGGCAGATGCCGCATTTTGCAGCAGAGCGCGCGGCGCCTGGAAAACCGTCCGCCGCCGCCAAGGGTCTGCTCGGGGCGGCATAGGAATTGCTTGCTTTCCGTTATCCGCGCGCTTGAATGAAAACCAGGGGCGCGACCGAAAGGGACGATATGACGATCGCGGCGGCAGGCACGAGACCGCAAAGAGCGGAAGGGCACGGGCATCTGGCGGCAAAGCTGTTCGATGGCCGCACGCGCATCCGCGAACTCTATCAGGAGGGGGCAGCGAAGATCCGCCTGCCCGATACCTTCGATGCCTCCATGGAAGCCGTCATCATCAATACTGCTGGCGGTTTGACAGGCGGCGATCGGATGGATTGGAGCGTTGATGCTGGCGCCGGCACGCGCATCGACGTCACCACTCAAGCTTGCGAGAAGATCTACAAGGCATCGGCCGGCATCGCCGAGGTGGCGACCAGCATCACGGTCGGAGCCCAAGCCCGCGTCGACTGGCTGCCGCAGGAAACGATCCTCTTCGACCGGGCCGCACTTTTCCGCCGGCTGGATGTCGATCTTGACGAGAGCGCCGAATTTCTAGCTGTCGAAGCCGTGCTGCTCGGCCGCAAGGCGATGGGTGAGGCGGTGGTATCAGGGCTCTTCTGCGATCGCTGGCGCATCCGCCGCTCGGGTCAACTGATCCATGCCGAGGAACTCAGACTTTCCGAAGGCGTGGCGGCGCTGGCGGCGCGACAAGCGGTGCTCGGGGGACAGGTGGCCTTTGCGACGCTGCTTTATGCCGGGCCGCTTTCGGAAGCCTATCTCGGCAAGGTCCGGCCGCTCGTCGAAGGATCGATGGGCGGCGCGAGCGCTTGGAATGGCAAACTCGTCGTCCGCCTAGCCGCAGCCGACGGCTTCTCGCTCAGAAAAATCCTGATCCCCGTCATTTCCGCCTTGCGCAATGGTGCGCCTGTGCCGAAAGTCTGGAATCTATGAACGTAAGCATTCGGTCAAGCAGATGGACAAGCGATGAACCTCACTCCGAGAGAAAAAGACAAGCTGTTGATTTCGATGGCGGCGATGGTGGCGCGGCGGCGGTTGGAGCGCGGCGTTAAACTGAACTATCCCGAAGCGATCGCGCTGATCAGCGACTTCGTCGTCGAAGGCGCCCGCGATGGCCGCCCGGTTGCCGAGCTGATGGAAGCCGGCGCCCATGTGATCGGCCGCGACCAGGTGATGGAGGGGATTGCAGAGATGATCCACGACGTGCAGGTGGAGGCAACGTTCCCGGATGGAACCAAGCTCGTCACCGTGCACGAGCCGATCCGGTGAGGAGATAGGGATGCTCGAGCTCAGGCCCAACTGCGAATGCTGCGACAAGGATCTGCCGCCGGATAGCACTCAGGCACGGATCTGCACCTATGAATGCACCTTCTGCGCCGATTGCGTGGACGGCGTGCTGAAGGGTGTCTGCCCGAACTGCGGCGGCAATCTGGTTGCCAGGCCTATCCGGCCGGCGGCGATGCTTGCCAAAAATCCGGCGTCGACGAAGCGTGTGCTGAAAGCCGAGGGCTGCGCGCCCAAGGCGGCTTAAGGAGGACGAGATGATTCCAGGCGAAATCATTGCCGCAAGCGGCGACATCGAACTGAATGCCGGCGCGCCGACGGTGACGCTGGAGGTTTCCAATACGGGCGACCGGCCGGTGCAGGTCGGCAGCCACTATCATTTCGCCGAGACCAATGGGGGACT
This sequence comes from Rhizobium sp. PEPV16, assembly GCF_008919455.1. Taxonomy (NCBI): domain Bacteria; kingdom Pseudomonadati; phylum Pseudomonadota; class Alphaproteobacteria; order Hyphomicrobiales; family Rhizobiaceae; genus Rhizobium; species Rhizobium sp. PEPV16. The sequence continues at coordinate 4,683 of NZ_VSZV01000198.1, read as the reverse complement.
TTCCTTCGATCGTGCGGCAGCGCACGGCAGGCGGCTCGATATCCCGGCGGGGACGGCGGTGCGCTTCGAACCAGGGCAGACGCGCTCGGTGACGCTGATCCCGCTTTCCGGCAAGCGCGAGGTTTACGGCTTCCGCCAGCTGGTGATGGGCAAGCTTTGAGAACAATAGGCTGGAGGAGTGCATGCGCTTGAATATCTGCCTCGTCGGGGCGGCGATGCTGCTGACGGCAGGTGCTGCCTCAGCTGAGGATATCGATTGCAACAATCCCAAGACGCAATCGGACATGACGTCTTGCGAAGCGGGGCGCCATGAGGCCGCCGACAAGGCGTTGAATGCGCAATACAAGAAGACCCGCGCCGTCCTGGCGTCGATCGACAAGGACCTGGATGGCGACAGGAAGGGCGCAGAGCAGGCGCTGGTCAAGGCGCAGCGCGCCTGGATCGATTATCGCGACGCCGAATGCGACGCCTTCGGCTTTCAGGCCCGCGGCGGCACGATGGAGCCGATGCTGGTCGCCGGGTGTCTCGCCAACATTACGGACAAACGCACGAAAGAGCTGAAAGAGCTCGAAGATACGATGAGCAACTAGGGTGATCAGGAAAATCATGATCGTCGGCAATGGCGACATTGAGGAGGGCGGGGCTGGTGTCATCGATGCCGCCGATTTCGTCATCCGTTTCAATGATTGCCGCTCCTATGGGGCCGGCGGCAGCCGCACGGATGCCGTTGCAGTCTGCAATACCGGCAGGCCGGCAAAGGCGATGCTCGGTTCGCGTGAGTGGCGCGCCCATCCGGGCGTGGTGTCAGCTGGCGAGATCTGGAGCGTGCGCGACCCGGAAAAATTCGCCGCGATGCGTGCGCCGCTTGCCGTCTCGCATCCGGAACTCGGCGATTTCTGTGACGACTATACGGATGAGTTCAGTGTCTTCTGCGCCGATACCGGCAAGAAGCACGTCGTCATCGGCAAGGCGGTTCACGAGTCCGTGGATGCCACGCTTTCGGCGTTTTCTCCGTCGCGCTATGTCGTGCCGAGCAGCGGTATGATCGTCATTGCCGAGGTGCTGAATACATATGCCGAGGCCGAGGTGACGCTTGCCGGCTTCGGCCACGTCGGCTGGGAATGGCACCCGTTTGCGGCCGAACGACAGCTTGTCGATAGCCATATTGCCGCTGGCCGCCTCGCGCGGCTCGGCGGAGAAACACTCGTCTCTTCCTCCCAAGGAGCCTGATAGATGCCCTACAAGATCTCGCGCGCCGCCTATGCCGGCATGTTCGGACCGACCACCGGCGACAAGGTACGCCTTGCCGATACGGAGCTTTTCATCGAGATCGAGAAGGATTTCACCACCTATGGCGAGGAGGTGAAGTTCGGCGGCGGCAAGGTGATCCGCGACGGCATGGGCCAAAGCCAGGTGACGCGGGCCGATGGCGCGGTCGATACAGTCATCACCAATGCGGTGATCGTCGATCATTCGGGCATCTACAAAGCCGATATCGGCCTCAGGGATGGACGCATCGTCGCGATCGGCAAGGCGGGTAATCCCGACATGCAACCGGGCATCAATATCATCGTCGGCCCGGGCACGGAGGCGATCGCCGCCGAAGGCAAGATCGTCACCGCTGGCGGCATGGACAGCCATATCCATTTCATCGCGCCGCAGCAGATCGAAGAAGCGCTGATGAGCGGCATGACTTGCATGCTCGGCGGCGGCACCGGTCCTGCACACGGCACGCTCGCCACCACCTGCACGCCCGGTCCCTGGCATCTCGCGCGCATGATCGAAGCGGCCGACGCCTTTCCGATGAACCTCGCCTTTGCCGGCAAGGGCAATGCCTCGCTGCCGGGGGCGCTGACCGAAATGGTGCTGGCCGGCGCCACCTCGCTGAAGCTGCACGAGGATTGGGGCACGACACCAGGCGCCATCGACTGCTGCCTGTCGGTTGCCGACGAATACGACGTGCAGGTGATGATCCACACCGATACGCTGAACGAAAGCGGCTTCGTCGAGGATACGATCGGCGCCATCAAGGGCCGCACCATCCATGCCTTCCACACGGAAGGGGCGGGCGGCGGGCATGCGCCCGACATCATCAAGATCTGCGGCCAGCCGAATGTCATTCCGTCGTCGACCAATCCGACGCGTCCCTATACGGTCAATACCATTGCCGAGCATCTCGACATGCTGATGGTCTGCCATCATCTGTCGCCGTCGATCCCCGAAGATATCGCTTTTGCCGAAAGCCGGATCCGCAAGGAAACGATCGCCGCCGAAGACATCCTGCACGACATCGGCGCCTTCTCGATCATCTCGTCCGACAGCCAGGCCATGGGCCGCGTCGGCGAGGTGGCGATCCGCACCTGGCAGACGGCCGATAAGATGAAGCGCCAGCGCGGCCGGATGAAGGAGGAAAAGGGCGACAACGACAATTTCCGCGTCCGCCGCTATATCGCCAAATATACAATCAACCCGGCGATCGCCCATGGTCTCAGCCGTGAAATCGGCTCGGTCGAGGTCGGCAAGCGCGCCGACCTCGTGCTGTGGAATCCTGCCTTCTTCGGCGTGAAGCCCGATATGGTGCTGCTCGGGGGCTCGATCGCGGCCGCGCCGATGGGCGATCCGAACGCCTCGATCCCGACGCCGCAACCGGTGCACTACCGGCCGATGTTTGCCTCCTATGGCAAGAGCCTCACCAATTCCTCCGTCACCTTCGTCAGCCAGGCCTCGCTCGATGCCGGCCTGAAGGGCCGGCTCGGCGTCGCCAAGGAACTGGTCGCGGTGAAGAATACGCGCGGCGGCATCTCCAAGGCATCGATGATCCACAACGACCTGACACCCGAGATCGAGGTCGATCCCGAGACCTACGAGGTCAGGGCGAACGGTGAGCTGCTGACTTGCGAGCCGGCGACGGTGCTGCCGATGGCGCAGCGCTATTTCCTGTTCTAGGCCCACGTCCGATGCGTGATGGACGGCTGCGATGAGGACAGGTATCCGCTGGTTGTTGCGGATCGTATTCCTGCTCGTGCTTTCGGCGGTCTGCGGGACCCTTATTCCCAGGCCGCTGATTGCGTCGGTCAAGGCGTCATCTGCTGCAGTGACGCATCGGATTCTGCTGCTGTCAGGCCCGATCCATACCGATATTGCCATTCCGCTCGACGCGGAAACGCGGGCTGCCTTTTCATTCCTCGACAATACCGATTTTCCGCTCGGCCATCCGAGCGCGGAGTGGCTCATTATCGGCTGGGGCGGTCGTGCCTTCTATCTGGAAACTCCGACATGGGCGGAGCTGAAGCCGCTGCCGGTGTTGCGCGCGCTGACGATCGACCGTTCCGTGCTGCATGTGGACCTTGCCGGCCCAATCACCGAGCCGCAGCCCACCGTTACGGCATTCAATGTCAGTGAGGATCAATTGGCGCAGCTGCGCGATTTTATCTCCGAGAGCTTCGTCCGTGACGGGGGCGCGGTGGTGCCGATTCCGGGTGCGGGTTACGGCGAGATCGACCGGTTCTTCGAGGCCAGGGGATACTTCAACGCCCTCTTCGGCTGCAACACCTGGACTGCCGCTGCCCTGCGCTCGGCTGGGCTTCGAACCGGCATATGGAACCCGCTTCCACAAGCATTGCGATTGTCTGTTTCTGTCTACAATTGAAGCAGCCGTCGGGCCGGTCCGCTCTTAAAGTGAATTGTGAATAGCGCTCTCCATCTGGTTGTAAAAATCGGTGGAAAAACCGGTATTTTCTTCAGCTAAGCCATTCTGGAACAGCCGCATCTGGAAGCTCAATAAATCCCTTCTATATCAATTGTTTATCTGTCTCTCCGCACTGTTCGATTCAGGGATTGGAAAGCTGCATCCCCTGCTAGAAAAATTCTGCCCACCGAAACGTCCAAAACCGTTCGAATTTTAACGAGTCAATTAAGACACCCGCAGCAATTGGGCTCTTATCAATGCCTGGAAACGCCGAGCAGGAAGGTTGATTCTCATGAGAAACTGGATTTCGCTGCAGGCCGATTTTGGCGATCTTCAATACCGTAAGAACGTCTACGTCTTCGCCCTGAAGATGGCTTTTCTTTCGGTTATTCTCTCAGGAGTCATCATCGCATTGACGATGCCATCGCTCGATCTTCTCGGGCTTCTACCGGTGACGCTCGCCCATGCAATCGGCTTCAGCGCGATCTTTTCCTGGCTGATCGGCGGTACCGTTTCCGGCATGCTGTCGCTGTTTGCCGGCTTTGCCATGCGCGACCTCGCGCTCTCGCGGGCGGAGTTCGAAAAGCTCAGCCTCACGGATACGCTTTCCGGGCTGCTCAACCGGCGCGCTTTTACCGAGGCGCTTGAGAATGCCGATGGCAACGCGTCCCTAGTGATTTTCGACGTCGACCGTTTCAAGGCGATCAATGATCGCTTCGGCCACGGTTGCGGCGATGCCGTCATCATCGCCGTTTCGTCCATGCTCACATCCGCCTTCGATGAGATGTCCGTCGTCGCACGGCTGGGTGGGGAGGAGTTTGGTGTGATCCTATCCGGCGAGCCGCTGGAGGCACGGATGGAGCGTATTGAAGGTGTCCGGGCCCGGATCGCCGGCGGCGCCATCAAGGCCGAGGGGCACGATATCCGCATCACCGTTTCCGGCGGCATTGCCGATCTCGTCGCCGGGCGCAACAAGCAGGCGGTTTATGCCTCCG
>NZ_VSZV01000274.1:18959-21545 GCF_008919455.1 Rhizobium sp. PEPV16 | reverse complement strand
CCGGATCGACCATAAGCTGGAGAACCGCTCGACCAGGCTTTCCGGCCTGCAAATGCCACCCGTTGAAATCCGTGCCGACTCGATCGATTTCGAGGCCAAGGTGAACGGCCTGCCGGCCAAGCAGATCCGCGAGATCGTCCTTTTCGTTCTCGACCATCTCGAGGAGAAGGAGCTAAGCCCGGAGAACAGCGACAAGATAAAGGGAATGCTCAAGCAGGCCTTCCCGATTCTTGCCTCGTTCAGCGAGACGATCGGGGTCAACAATCTGACCATCAGCAGCCAGATGGGCAATGGAGGCGCCAAGGCATTCGACTACAATGTGGCCGTCGACGGGCCGAGTGACGCCATGCGTTTCGGCTTCGGCATGAATGCCCAGGACATCAGCCTCGACACGCCCCTGATGCCGGCAAGCTATTCGCCTTTCCTGCCGACCAGCTTCGAGTTGCAACTCGCCATGCCGAATCTGGATTTCGCAAGCTTCGGCGACGCCTTGATGGCGGTGGATTTCAGCAGCGCCGAGGCGCCTGAGACGAGTGGCGAGGAGATGGCGAAGAAGTTCTTCCGCGACGGCCGGCTCGCCGTCGAGTTTCCGAAGGTCAGTGCCAAATCGGATGTCTACGACATCGACATGACCGGCAAAATCGAGGGGCGGGTCGACACCGAGAAGGATTATTCGATGGAGGCGACGATCCTTGCCCGTGATCTCGACAAGACGATTGCCGCGGTTCAGGAGCTTGCCAAGACGGATCCCGATCTTAGCCAGGTCTCCTTCGGCATCATGATGGTAAAAGGTTTCGCCAAGACCGATGCAGATGGCCGCTCGCGCTGGGACATCAGTGTCAGCCGCGATGGTGCAGTCGTCGTCAACGGCCAGCAGATCAAGGGGCCGGATGGTCCGGATCAGGATCAGGGGCTGGAGACTGAGCAGGAACCGGATCAGGGGCAGGATACGGTACCTGCGCCACCGCAGCAGCCTTAAGCATTATCACTTGGTATCCGAAATGAAAGGAAGCCGGCCTTGTGCCGGCTTTTGTGCCTTACGTCACAAGCTTCGCCGAAACCAACGATCGGGGCGGCCGCTTGCGAACGCGGCTCCGCCACAATCAACGGCCAGCAATTCATGCGGCTCGGAGGGTATGCCCAATAATAGCTTGGTCCATCTAATGCAGAAATTGAAAGAGCCGGTCGAATGCCGGCTCTCTTTAATCGAAGAGGCTGGAGACGGACTCTTCCTGAGCTGTTCGGCTGATGGCTTCGCCGATCAGAGGGGCCGTGGTCACGATGCGGATATTGTGCGCCGAGAGAACTGCCGTGGTCGGCTGGATCGAATCCGTGATGACGAGTTCGCGAAGCTTCGAGGAGGTGACGCGGGTGACTGCGCCGCCCGAGAGAACGCCGTGGGTGATATAGGCGGTGACGCTGGATGCGCCCTTGGCCAGCATCGCGTCGGCCGCGTTGCAGAGCGTGCCGCCGGAATCGACGATGTCGTCGATCAGCAGGCAGTCCTTGCCGGTGATGTCGCCGATGATGTTCATGACTTCGGATTCACCCGGCCGCTCGCGACGCTTGTCGACGATGGCCAGAAGACAGTCCAGCCGCTTGGCAAGCGCGCGGGCACGCACCACACCACCGACGTCAGGCGAGACGACCACGACGTTGCTGAGGTCATAATGGCTCTTGATGTCGCGCGTCAGCACGGGCATAGCGAAGAGATTGTCGGTCGGAATATCGAAGAAGCCCTGGATCTGCCCGGCATGGAGATCGAGCGTCATGACACGGTCGGCGCCGGCTTCGGTAATGAGGTTTGCGACCAGCTTGGCGGAGATCGGCGTGCGGCCGGAGGCGCGGCGGTCCTGGCGGGCATAGCCGAAATAGGGAAGGACGGCGGTGATGCGGCGGGCTGACGAACGACGCATGGCGTCGATCATGATCAGCAGTTCCATCAGGTGGTCGTTTGCGGGAAAAGCGGTGGGCTGTACAAGGAAAACGTCCTCGCCGCGCACATTTTCCTGGATTTCCACGAAGATTTCCTGATCGGCAAACCTTCGAACACTGGCTTTCCCCAAGGGAACATTGAGATAGTTGCAGATCGCTTCGGCGAGTTGCCGGTTCGAATTGCCCGCGAAAACCTTCATTTTGGTCCGCCTGTTACGCGCTGATAGCCGCGCTTTTTAGTCAGCTTCCCCGTGAATGCAAGGGCAAAGGCGCCACAGGCTTCCATATTTGCAAAAAGTTTGTGACTAACCGCCCTGAGCCTGCCGCCAGGAAGAGAATTCTGCGATGGTTTTCGAGGCGATCTGTTGCATCACCGAGGCCGGAACGCCCGCCCATGGATCGGCCGCGGCCGTCGGCACGCTTTCCTGTCCCTGGATGCGGTGCAGGCGGCCCCCGCCGCTGTCGAGAATGTCCCAGACATAGACCACGGTGACCTTGCCGTCGTCGCTGAAGGCGGAGAGGTAGCCCTTGAGGATGTAGTCGCTGCTCGCGTCGTTCGAACTCTTGATGGAAAGGCCGTGCGCGCGCGCTTCGGCACCGAGCTGGCGCGAGAGCGGTGTCACGGCCTGCACCGGCGCGCCGATGATCGGT
>NZ_VSZV01000274.1:0-18949 GCF_008919455.1 Rhizobium sp. PEPV16 | reverse complement strand
GGGGGGGAGGGCGGCGGTCTGCTGCGGCTGTTGCGCCTCGGCCGGCGGAGCCGGCTGTGCGGCAAGCTCACCACTGGCCGCCGGCGGGGGCAGCGATTGTCCGTCGATCGGGGCCGAGGCGGCCGGTGAGGAGCCGCTTCTCGACAGGGCGTCTGCCTGTTCCTGCATCGTCGTCGGCGCCGCGCCGGTGCCGGGTCGATAGGCCCGCTGCGACTGATCATAGGCTGGATGGTAGCCGCCCTGCTGCGAGCTTCCCGAGAAGCTCGGCTGGCGGGTGCCTGCCAAGCGCTCGGCTTCGCTCTGCGTCACCGGGCTCGACGGGGCGCCCCCGGAGGAATTGCCGATGTCGACCTGCGGCGTCAGCGCATCGGTCGTGTTGCAGGCTGTCAGCAAAGCCATGACGAACAGGAGCGTGGGCACAATCGCAGCTCGCGTCATCCCTTGGTCCGTCCTTCCCGCAATCGCAATCAGCCCCACCCGAATTTATGCGGGTGGGGACGGTCGTCTGTCAATTCCGGATTCTCACCGGTCAGAGCCCGATGAAATCGAGCGGATGGCGGGATAGCGCGCGCGGCGCATCCGCAGTCGTCAGATAGGTCTGGCCGAGCGTCATCGCCGTGCCCGTATCGGAATCGGCGATGATCATGTGCACGAAGAGCGACATGTTCGGCTCGATCGGCTGCGGATTGCCGACATGGAACATCTGATGCTCCATCCAGGAGGGCGAGAAGCGGGCGCCGAGCGAATAACCACAGGCATTTAGCCGGTGGCGGGCCAGGCCGCGCTCGTCGATGATCCTGGCATGCATGTCGAAGACATCGCCGAAGGTCTGGCCGGGCTTGAGCACGGTCTCGATCGCTTCGATTGTTTCGCGGCAGGCGTTGTATAGCTCGCGGTGGCGATGCGTCGGCTCGCCGATGACGATCGTGCGCATCATGGCGGCATGGTAATGCGCATAGGCGCCGGCCCATTCGAGCGTCAGTTGGTCGTTGGCGTCGAGCTTGCGGCGGCCGGCCTTGTAGCGGCAAAGCAGGGCGTCGGCGCCGGAGCCGATGATGAACTCGTTGGCGGGGTAGTCGCCGCCGCCGGAAAAGATCGCGCCCTGCATGGCGGCGAGGATATCGGCCTCGTCGGCGCCGGGTTTTGTCAGCCGGATCGCGGCATCGAGCGCATCGTCGGCGAGAACGGCGGCACGCTCGACATAGGCGACCTCCGTCGGGCTCTTGATCAGGCGCAGGCGGCTGACGAGGTAGGAGGCGTCGACGATCTGGCCGAAGGTGGTCAATTGCGCGTCGAGCAGCCGGGCGACGCGGCCGGTCATGCCGTGCGTATCATATTCGATACCGATGCGGGCGCCGAGCAGGTCCATCTCGACCAGCAGGTTCTTCAGGTCGAGCGTCGGGTCGGCATTGACCCGGTCGACCCAGATATGGATGTCCTCGAGGATCGAGGTATGCCTGGCCTGGCGAAGATCGGCCGAGCGGGTGATCAGCGCCATGGTGCCGTCGCTCTTGACGACCAGCGTCTGGAAGAAGCAGTAGCCGAAGGTGTCGTAGCCCGTCAGCCAGTACATGCTTTCCTGGGCGAAGAGCAGCAAGGCGTCGAGCTTTTCTTCCTTCATCTTCTCGGTGAGGCGCGCAAGCCGGCTTGCGAATTCGGCCTTTTCGAAGTGCAGTGCCATTCTGCTCAAGTCTCCCTGATTGATATCGCGGAAATCTGGCGGCCGTAATCCGGCTCCTTGCGATGTGTCGTCCTGCGGTAGGAAAAGAAGCGCTCGTTGTCCGGATAGGTGCAGAGGCCGAGGCTTTCCGCACGCACGCCGGCTTTCGTCAACCGGTCGACGGTCAGCGCCGGCAGGTCGAACATGGCGTGGCCGGGCGTTGCGGAAGGCACGAAAAAGCGCTGGTCCTCCGGGTTTTCGGCGACGAAACGCTCGACGAACTCAGGGCCGACCTCATAGCTCGCCTGGCTGATTGAGGGGCCGAGGCAAGCGACGATGCGAGCGCGGTCCGCACCTAGTGCCTCCATGGCGGCGATGGTGTTTTCGAGCACGCCCGTCAGCGCGCCCTTCCAGCCGGCGTGGGCAGCACCGATGACGCGATTGTCCGGGTCGGCAAACAGGATGGGTCCGCAATCGGCGGCGAGCACGCCAAGCGCAATGCCAGGGGTGCGCGTTACCATCGCATCCGCATCGGGGCGGGCGCCGTCGTAATCGGCGCCGATCGTCACGACATCGGGGGAATGGACCTGATGCACGGTTGCCAGCCGCTCGACCGGCAAGCCGAACCAAGCGGCGACGCGACGGCGGTTTTCCAGGACCTTGTCGCGTTCGTCGCTGGAGCCGAGGCCGACGTTAAGGCCACGATACAGCCCCTCCGAAACGCCGCCGGCTCGAGTGAAATATCCGTGCCGGATCGTGGCGCCCGTCGCTTCGTTCAGCAGCGCGCTTTCGATCGGTGCGGGAGAGGCCGCGTCCTGCATCTGTGATTCCGGGGTTTTCGAGGGGTTTGTTATTATCCCAAGCGCATCGCATATGCGGCGCGCTTCAAGTTCTTGTTTCGGGCGGATGTTGAACCAGCCGCGTGCGCCCTGTCAATCCACCGGACGAAAGGGCATGAGATCGAGGGCGGGATAGGAGACCGCCATCACCTTGAAGAGTTCGCCCATCCGGCCTTCACCGGCGCCGGCGAGCCTTTCGACCGCCGCCTGGATGACCTGCTGGGTCTGCGGCTCGCGATCGCGGCCGAGGGCGGTTGCGCGCTCGATGATGCCGAGGCCGGTCAGGAAATCACCCTGATGCAGGGCGCCGTTCAGATGGAGGCCGGCCGCAAGCGCCGTTTCGGCGAGCTGCTGGAAGTCGACATGGCTCGTCAGATCGGCTTCGCCGGGATGGGCGAGCGGCGGGTCGAATTCATGCATGCGCACGGCCTGCAGCGTATCGCCGAAGCCGGTGACGAGATGGCCGTAGTCGATTGTAAGCGCCGTGCCGCCGAAGGCGCGCAGCCGCTCGCAGATCGCCATCATCACCGCCTGGCGGGCAGGCGAGATCTCAAAGAGGGTGCCGACCGGCACGTTCTGCACCGGTTCGGGCAGCAAGGTAGGATCGAGGCCGGCGACGCCGGCGGCGAAAGTCAGCTCGCCATCGGCGTCGATACCGACCATGCGCTCACGGAACCCCGTCGGCATGCGGACGAACTGGCGGATCGGGATGGCGTCGAAGAGTTCGTTGGCGGCAATCAGCGTGAAGCCGGGTGGCACTTCGTCGAAGCCATCGTGCCAGGTGATCTTCTCGCCGTGGGGTTCGAGCGTCTGGCTCTGGATGTCGCGCAGGCGCTCGCTGGTTTCGACGAGATGCACGGTCATGGCGTCGAAAAGCGGTGGAGCGATGCGGGAGATGACGCGCAGCATGTCTGATATCATGGTGCCGCGGCCGGGGCCGATCTCGACGAGGCGGACGTCTGTCGGTGTGCCGTGGCGCTGCCACGCATGGACGATGAACACGCCGATCATCTCGCCGAAGATCTGGCTGACCTCCGGCGCGGTGACGAAATCACCGGAACGGCCGAAGGGCTCGCGGGTGCGGTAATAGCCGTGTTCGGGGTCTGCGAGGCAGAGCGAGAAGTAATCGGTGACGCTGATCGGGCCGTTGGCCTGGATGATCGCCTTGATCTTTTCGCCTAGAGCGGTGGTCATGTCGCGCGTCCTGCCGTTTCAGAGCTGCAGCGCAGCCTGGCGGCGGGCCCGCAGCATCGCCCAGAGGCCAAGCAGGATCATCGGGGAGGAGAGCACCATGCCCATGGTCAGCCAGTTCGTGCCGAGGAGGTAACCGAGCTGGGCATCAGGCTCGCGGAAGAATTCGACGAAGATGCGCGACAAAGCATAACCGCAAACGAAGACGCCTGTAATGAAGCCGGGGCTTTTCAGCGCGCGCATGCCATAGACGAAGGCGGCCAGCACCAGGAGCAGAACGATGCCTTCGAGGCCAGCTTCGTAAAGCTGGCTCGGATGGCGGGCGAAGGGACCACCGGTCGGGAAGGCCACGGCCCAGGGCACGTCGGTCAACCGGCCCCAGAGCTCGCCATTGATGAAATTGGCGATGCGGCCGAAGAACAGACCGAAGGGAACGACGGCGGCGACGATGTCGAACAGGCTCCAGACCGGGATGGCGTTGCGGCGGGCAAAGAGGATCATGGCGATCGTCGTGCCGGTCAGGCCGCCGTGGAAGGACATGCCGCCATTCCAGATCTCGAGCGCACGGACGGGACTGCGCAGGACGGCGGGGAGATCATAGAAGAAAATATAGCCGAGACGACCGCCGAGGACGACGCCAAGCGCTGCCCAGACGATGAAATCGTCGAGCTGCGTCTTTGATATCGGCGAGACGTTGCCGGGCCAGAGACTGTCATTGGCGGCGATGCGGCGTGCATAGGCCCAGCCGAGCAGGATGCCGGCGACGTAAGCGAGACCGTACCAGTGAATCGCCAGCGGACCGATCGAAAAGGCGATCGGATCGATATCCGGGAAAGGCATGATGGCAAGGAGATCGGCTGCTGTCGGCAAGATTTTCCACCTGTTGAGTTGCGCGGAACATGCCGCTGCGATCCCGGACGGTCAAGTCCATTGTTCGTGATGGCCCATTCCCGGCCGGTTCCGGCAAGCTTATCCCGTGTAAAGCGCTTGCATCGTCGATGGCGAAGCCCTACCTCAATCCTCGAGGCCCTGAAGGGCTGAATTTCACCTCATGCGAAGGGAGAAAAACGCCATGACGACCGGAACGAACCGCATCATGGACGAATTCGCCAAGCTGATGACCGATGCGGCCGGTGCCGCCCAGGGCGTCCGCAAGGAGATCGAAACCGCCTTCAACGCCCAGGCCGAGCGTTGGCTGAACAGCATGGACATCGTCAAGCGCGAGGAGTTCGAGGCCGTGCGCGAGATGGCGATCAAGGCACGCGACGAGAACGAGGCGCTTGGCGCCCGCATCGCAGCACTCGAGGCGAAGCTTGCCGGCGAGGGCGCTTAAGTCCCGATACGACACAGATGCGGCGTTGCCTTCATGCCACACGCCGCATCTTCCGTAAAAAAACCAGGTGAGTTTTCCACCTGTGGACACTGCCAAAAAAGCCAATTCGCAGAGTCGCTTATTCTCCCTTCTGAATTGAATTTCGAAGAGCCTTTCCACAGTGGCCGGTCCTATTTTCCGTTCAGGGGGCTGGCAGGGGACCAGGGGCGCTATACACTGATTTTAAATGATGATTCGAAGCGACGTGGTAAGCTCCGGGCAGGTTATCTGCGTTAAGTCTGGCAGCGGTTCAACGATCATCCGAGTGGTGGTTCCGGTATTTTGCGTGTGTCTTTCTTGTGTTCGTACACCAAGTTAGGTCGCATTCGTTCCGGTCAAGAAGGTGCTGCATGAACCTGATGGAATTGGAAGTCGAGCGTCAGTCGAACCCGGTCGATATGATCGAGTACGTTGCCTCCAACAACGACTGGTCGTTCGAACGGTCCGGCGAGGACGAGATCGCTATGACGGTCGAGGGCCGCTGGACGGACTACCACGTCTCCTTCTCCTGGATGGAGGAATTCGAGGCGCTGCACCTTGGCTGCGCCTTCGATATCAAAGTTCCCGACATCAGGGTCAACGAGGTGGTCAAGCTGCTCTCGGCGATCAACGGGCAGGTGCTGATGGGTCATTTCGACCTCTGGCGCCAGGAAGATGTCGTCATTTTCCGCCAATCGCTGCTGCTTGCCGGCGGTGCGGAGCCTACCAATCGCCAGGTGGAGGTGCTGCTTTCCAGCGCGCTTGACACCTGCGAAGCTTACTTCCAGGCATTCCAGTTCGTCGTCTGGTCCGGCATGGAAGCGACGAAGGCGATGGAAGCCGTGCTGTTTGAAACGGTTGGCGAGGCTTGAGATGCCGACGAAGGCTTTCTCCTCGACACATCCCGTCATTCTGATCGGTGCCGGAAACATGGGCGGGGCGATGCTCTCCGGCTGGCTGAAAAGCGGCGTTCCGGGCTCGGCCGTCATCGTTGTCGATCCGGGCCCGTCGCCGGCGATGCTTTCGACGATCAACGAGGCTGGCGCGACCCATCTGACCGCGCTTCCTACGGATTTGAAGGCAAGCGTGCTGTTTCTGGCGGTCAAGCCGCAGGTGATGGAGACGGTGCTGCCGGCGGTGAAGAGTGCCGTCGGGCCGGACACGGTCGTCGTCTCGGTCGCGGCCGGCAAGACGCTCGGTTTCCTCGAGAAGCATCTCGGCAAGGCCGCCATGGTGCGGGCCATGCCGAACACGCCAGCCATGGTCGGGCGCGGCGTTACCGGTGCTTTTGCGAATTCAGGGGTCAGCGATCCGCAGCGCGAACGCGTCCATGCCCTTCTGCACGTCTCGGGGCCGGTCGAATGGGTGCCGGCGGAAGCCGATATCGATGCCGTGACGGCGCTTTCGGGCAGCGGTCCGGCTTATGTATTCTATCTCGTCGAATGTATGGCGGAGGCAGGCCGTAAACTCGGCCTGCAGGCGGACCTCGCCATGCGTCTTGCGCGGGAAACAGTCGCGGGGGCTGGTGAACTCATGCACCAGTCCCCCGACGACGCTTCGCGGCTGCGGGAGAATGTGACCTCTCCCGGCGGCACGACGGCGGCGGCGCTCGCCGTGCTGATGGCCGAAGACGGCATGCAGCCCTTGTTCGACGCAGCCCTTGCGGCGGCGCGCAAGCGAGCCGAGGAACTGGCTGGCTGACGGAGACCATATGGCAGAAGAGATCACCTACGCCGATTTCGAGCGTGTCGATATCCGCGTCGGCACGATCATCGAAGCCAGCCCCCCTTTCCGGAGGCGCGCAAGCCGGCGTTCAAACTCCTGATCGATTTTGGTCCTGACATCGGCATCAAAAAGTCCTCAGCGCAGATCACCGTGCATTATACGACGGAAAGCCTGATCGGCCGGCAGGTGCTCGGCGTCGTCAATTTCCCGCCGCGCCAGATCGGGCCGTTCCGCTCGGAAGTGCTGACGCTGGGTTTCGAAGATGAGAACGGCGCGATCGTGCTTGCTGCAGTCGGACAGCCGGTGCCGAACGGCAGAAGAATGATGTGAGCGCGAGCTTACACTTAAAGCGCGTCGCGTCGAATCGGATTCATGCCACGCGCTTTAAGTCTTTGTTTTATGCAAGTCGTTATCCCAAAACCGCTGCGCACTTTTGGGCGACATGCATTAGTTGTTCCGGGCTTCGCCCGACGTGGCAGGATCGGATCCTCCACGAGGTCTGATCTCCTGCAGGAATGGATTGCTTCGCCGCTCGTCGCCGATGCGGCTGCCGGGGCCGTGGCCGCAGATGAAGCCGACGTCGTCGCCGAGCGGCAATACCTTGTCGCGGATCGAATCGAGAAGCTGCTGATGATTGCCGCCGGGCAGGTCGGTGCGGCCGATCGAGCCGTTGAAAAGCACGTCTCCGAGATGGGCAAAATTCTGCGCACGGTTGAAATAGATGACGTGGCCGGGGGCATGGCCGGGCGTGTGATAGACTTCGAATTCATGGGCGCCGAAAGAGATCTTGTCGCCATCCTTCAGCCAGCGGTCGGGCACGACGTCGCGCAATCCTGATATGCCGTATTTTTCAGCCTGCGTTTCGATCCGTTGCAGCAGCGGCAGATCGTCCTGATGCGGGCCGACCACGTCGATGCCGAGGGCCTCCTTCAATTCACTGGCGCCGCCCGCATGGTCGAGATGGCCGTGTGTCAACCAGATTTCCTTGATGGTCAGGCCGTACTGGGCAATCGCCTGCAGGATGAGCGGCACGTCGCCGCCGGGATCGACGACGACGCCTTCCTTGGTATCGGGATCGAAGAAGATGGTGCAGTTCTGCTGGAAGGGTGTCACCGGAATGATGCCGGCCTGGAGCATGCCCATATGTGCCTCGCTTCGTGTCTCTGTTGCTTCGGGTATAGTCCGAAACCACGGCAAGGACAGCCGGAATCTTCCGCCATGGCGGCCTGCCTCACGGCAAAAAGACGGACTGAAACAAGAGTTTATGCCTCTCTTCGCCATTGTCGTAGAGCGGAAAAATCGATTTTTCTTCAATTCTTCAAGGCACTTGGATGAAATCTCCCACAAGCGGCGTTTCGCTGGGCGGAGTGCCGGGGAACATCGTGGAACCCCGCGCGTTGTCAGCCCATCGAAACCAAGGAGACGCTCATATGACCTTGAAGAGAAACATTCTGTTGGCTGGAGCCGTGCTCCTGGCGAGCGGCGGTCTTGCGCAGGCGGAGATGATGGCGACAACGGTCAATGATCTCAACGTTCGCGCCGGCCCAGGCCCGCAATATCCCTCGGTCGGCCTTGCCACCCGCGGCTCGACCGCGGTCCTCGACGGCTGCATCGAAGGCAGCCGCTGGTGCCGCGTCGACGTCAACGGCATGCGCGGCTGGGTCTATGCCGATTATCTGCAGGTCGATCATGGCGGCACCTCTGTTATCGTCGAACAGCACCGCGCCGAGATCGGCGTTCCCAGCGTGACTTACGAATCGACCGCGAGTGTCGTTCCGGCCGATCCGCAGCCGGCACCGGGCGACGAGTTGCTCGGCCCCGTCGGTGCGGTCGAGACCATCACCCCACCGGAGACAGTCCGCACCTACATCGAGACCAATCCGGGTGAGACGGTGCAGCTCGGCGGTGACGTCGTCGTCGGCGCGGAAGTGCCTGCCGATGTCACCTTCCAGTCGATCCCGGATTACGAGTATCGCTATACCAGGATCAACGACCGGCCGGTGCTGGTCGATCCCGGTACACGCCGGATCGTCTACGTCTATCAGTGACGTGATCGACAGAAACGAGGCGAGGCGGACGTCGGACCGCCTCGTTCCGGGGCGCTTCTCCCTGCCTTAATCCCGCATCGGTTGATTTTTCTTAACGCTTTCCTCCGAAATATGATAATATACTAATATGCCGAAGGTTCGGCATGGATCGGCGGTCGGGGAGATCGCCAGAGGAGGAAATCATGGAAGCGCTACTTCCGCTCATCACCCAATTGATTGCCGGTGCAATCGGCGGCAACGCCGCGAGCGCCGCTTTGAAGCAGCAGGCGATCAATGTTGTCGCCCGTACGATCGCGGGTGCGATCGGCGGCGTTGCTGGCGGTATGCTGCTCAGCATGGTCGGTGGGGAAGCGGCTATGACCGGCCTGATCGCCGACGGCATCGGCGGCTTGATCGGCGGCGGCATTCTCTCGACGCTCGCCGGACTGGTCATGGCACGCGCGCATAGATAAAAGGCCCGACGGGTCTGTATCTACAGCGCCGCGCGTCTTTTCGAGAGCCGCAAAGGACGCTGTAGCACTTTGAACTGCTGCATCCTTAAATCGATTCCGATTTAAGGAATTATGCGATAGCCGGACCGATTGCGTGAGGTCTTATTCGGCGGCGACCACCGCCGGATAGACTTCCTTCATGTGGTCGTTCATCCGTGTTTCGAGATCGTCGACGGCGTGAAGCGATACGGGCCGATTTCGGAAACCGGGTTGATGACGTCTGGCGGGTGATACCGTTCCGAAAGCAATCCGGGGTCGGCGTGTGAATGACGCCATCCTTGATGAAGAAGATGTTGGCGCCGGTCGCCTCAGTGACCTGACCGAGATAATCGAGCATCATCTCCCCCAGACTCCTCCGGCGCTTCACGCGCCATGCCTGTTGATTGTTGTCCCCATTACGTTTTATCCACAGACGCAAGGGGAAATCGCGTATTGCGTCGGAATGCCGAACGGGCCTTGGTTTCCAGGGAAATGCCAGGGAAATGAGAGACCGTACGGGGCTCCCGCAGAGTTCGCGGAAGCTAATAGCGACGCAAATTTATGTCAATGAGGCTGACATATCTTCGCTAAAGCTTCCGGCAGCGCGCGGAAAAGAAAGGAAATGCCGAGTGTCACGACAGACCGGCCCGAAAGCAGGCAAGCCGGAGCCGCTAGCCACGCCGATGGAAGATACTGATATCATCGATTTCGAGATCATCGAGCTGTTCTTCTTCGCCTATCGCGACTTCGTTTCCGATCCTGACGCTATCCTCGAAAAGAGCGGCTTCGGCCGGGCGCATCACCGCGTCGTGCATTTCGTCAACCGCAATCCCGGCATGACGGTAGCCGATCTTCTCGAAACGCTGAAGATCACCAAGCAGAGCCTTGCAAGGGTGCTGAAACAGCTGATCGACTCAGGCTATATTCGCCAGGTGGCAGGTCCTGAAGACCGGCGGCAGCGTAAGCTCTATCCGACGAAATCGGGGCGTGAGCTGGCGCTTGCCCTTGCCGAGCCGCAATCGCGCCGCATTGAGCGGGCATTCGAAGGGGCTTCTGCGGAGGTGCGGGAGGGCGTAAAAGCTTTCCTCAGCGGCATGCGGGACAGACAGAAGGCGGATTGAATGGCGGTCAAGACAGATATTTCCGATGATGCGGCGCACTTGCTGGTGGTCGATGACGACTCCCGCATCCGTGCGCTGCTCAATCGTTATCTCGCCGAGAACGGCTTCCGCGTCACCGTCGCCGCCGACGGCGCCGAGGCGCAGCGCAAGCTTGCGGGTCTCGACTTCGACCTGATCATCATGGATGTGATGATGCCCGGCGAATCCGGCATCGAGGTTACCCGCGGGCTTCGCGCCATCAAGAACGTCCCGATCATCATGCTGACGGCGCTGGCAGAATCGGGCAACCGCATCGAAGGCCTTGAGGCGGGCGCCGACGACTATCTTTCCAAGCCCTTCGACCCGCGCGAACTGGTGCTGCGCATCAACAACATCCTGCGCCGCAACGCCGGCGGCGAGGGACCGAAGATCGAACAGGTGATGTTCGGCCCCTACACTTTCTCGCTGACCCGCAAGGAGCTGAAGAAAGCCAGCGAGGTGATCCGGCTCACCGACCGCGAGCAGGAGATCATGCTGCTCTTTGCGCGGCGCGCCGGCGACACGATCCCCCGCCATGAACTGATCGGCAACGATACCGAAGTCGGCGAGCGGACGATCGACGTGCAGATCAACCGGCTGAGGCGTAAGATCGAGGACGATCCCGCCAATCCCGTCTGGCTGCAGACCGTGCGCGGCATCGGATACAGGCTGAGCATCGACTAAACTCAAGGTTCGGGACCGGCGCTGATGGTGACGATCGAAAGCTTGCGGCGGGAAGACCGCACTTCTGCGCCGGGCTGGCGCTCGATCGTCCGCTGGCTGCGCCGGCGGCTGCCGACCGGACTTTACGCGCGCTCGCTGCTGATCATCATCATTCCGATGGTGCTCCTGCAATCCGTCGTCGCCGCCGTTTTCATGGAGCGCCACTGGCAAATGGTAACGGAGCGGCTGTCGCTTGCGGTTACCCGTGACATCGCCGCGATCATCGAGATCATCGAGACCTATCCGCAGAATTCGGACTATAGCGAGATCATCCGCATCGCCCGCGACCAGCTCAGCCTGCAGATCTCGATCGAGCCGGACGGCGACCTGCCGCCACCGCGCGTCAAGCCGTTCTTCTCGATCCTCGACGGCATCCTCAGCGACGAGATCACTGACGAGATCCATCGGCCTTTCTGGATCGACACGGTCGGCAACTCGAACCTCGTCGAGATCCGCATCAAACTCGACAACAAGATCCTGCGGGTGCTGACCAAGCGCAGCCAGACCTATGCCTCGAACACGCATATCTTCATCGTCTGGATGGTCGGCACCTCGCTGGTATTGATCGGCATCTCGATCCTCTTCCTGCGCGGGCAGATCCGGCCGATCCTCACCTTGGCGCGCGCAGCCGAAAGCTTCGGCAAGGGGCAGAAGCCCGATAATTTCTATCCGCGGGGCGCTGACGAGGTCAGGCGCGCCGGCCTTGCCTTCATTCTGATGCGCGAGCGAATCGAACGACAGATCGAGCAGCGCACCGCGATGCTCTCCGGCGTCAGTCATGATCTGCGCACCATCCTCACCCGCTTCAAGCTGCAGCTGGCGCTGGCCGGCGACAATCCCGACCTGCATGGCCTCAACGACGACGTCAACGACATGCAGACTATGCTGGAGGCCTATATGGCCTTCGCACGCGGCGAGGTCGAAGAGGATGTCGGCGAGCTGAGACTCAGTGAGATCTTCGCGAAGCTGGAATCCGATTTCGCCCTGCACGGTAAAAAATTCAGCTATTCGATCGAAGGCGATGACGATATTTCCGTCAGGCCGAACGCCTTCATGCGTCTCGTCACCAACCTTGCCTCGAATGCGCGCCGGTATGCCGATAGGCTCGACATCGAGGCCAAGCACAATGCCAAATGGCTGACCGTCATCTTCGACGATGACGGGCCAGGGATTCCCGAAAAGAACCGTGAGGACGTGTTCAAGCCGTTCTTCCGGCTGGATACGGCGCGCAATCTCGATGCATCAGGCACCGGGCTCGGCCTCGCGATCGCCCGCGACATCGCCCGCAGCCACGGCGGTAACGTCACGCTCAGTGACAGCCCGCTCGGCGGACTGAGGGCAACGATCCGCATCCCGGCTTAGCCACGGGCGGCCGTCAGCTTCACGGCTTTGCGTGCATCGAAATCGTCCAGGTGTTCGACGATCCAGCGCCAGAGCGATACGACCTGCATGAGGAGGTCGTGTCCGAGCGGCGTCAACTCATATTCGACGCGCGGCGGCACTTGGGGATAAAGCGTGCGGATGACGAGGCCATCCCTTTCGAGGGTGCGCAGCGTCTGCGTCAGCACTTTCTGGCTGATGCCCTCGACCCGCTCCAAAAGGCGCGAGAATCGCAGGGGTGCGCCGGCATCGGAGAGCACATGCAGAATGCGCAGCGGCCATTTCGCCGCCGCCCGTTCGATCAGTTCACGGGCCCGCCCATCCTGTTCGTCCGTCATGCTGTTGCAGAAATCGAACATGTCGCTGCTCACGTCAGTTACCTCAAGGTGTGTATAGATCGTCTGGGTACCTTCTTTCGATCGGATACAATAGACCATACATGAACCGGGAACCAAAGAAGGAGGGTTTCCGATGTTCAGAGTCTGGTTGATAACAGGGAGTTCGCGCGGTCTCGGCCGGGCGCTGGCGGAGGCGGTATTGGCCGCCGGCGACAATCTGGTGGCGACAGCGCGCGACCCCGGCCAGCTTGCCGATCTTTCCGAACGGTATGGCGATCAGGTGCTGACGCTGGCGCTTGACGTGACCGACGAGCCGGCGGCAGCGGCGGCAGTCAAGGCGGGTGTGAAGCGGTTCGGGCGCATTGACGTTCTTGTCAACAATGCCGGCTACGGCAATGTCGGCTCGATCGAGGATACCAGCCTTACCGATTTCCGGGCCCAGATCGAGACCAACCTCTTCGGCACGATCATCATGACCAAGGCAGTCATCGCCTTGATGCGCGGGCAGGGAGCGGGACACATCATCCAGTTCTCATCCGTCGGCGGCCGGATCGGACCTGCCGGGCGCGGCGCCTATTCGGCGGCGAAATTCGGTGTCGAGGGTTTTTCCGAGGTGCTGGCGAAGGAGGTCGCGCCATTCGGGATCAAGGTGACGGTGATCGAGCCCGGCGGCTTCAGGACCGATTTCGCCGGCTCCTCGACGGTGCTTGCCGAAGGGCGGCAGGACTATGCGGAGACGGTCGGCGCCACGGTGCGCTTCCAGCGTGAATATGATGGGCGCCAGCCTGGCGATCCTGCCAAAGCAGCTGCGGTCGTCATCCACGTCGCCGGTCTCGACGAACCGCCATTCCGGCTGCTGCTCGGCAGCGATGCGGTCCACAATGTCGAAAAGGCGGATGCGGCGCGTATCGAAGCCGATCGGATGTGGCGCACCGTCAGCGTCTCGACCGATTTTGATGCAGAGGCCGAGTCGCTGCCCTGGAAAAAGAAGGCCGGTTGACCCAGGCAAAACAAAAGCGCCGCTGAAAAGCGGCGCTTTGCATCAGGGATATTCGACGATTCAGCCGGCGGTGCAGAAGTGGCTGCGACCGTCATTGCCGATATAGGTGCCGCTGCGCGGATCGAAGGTGCGGTAGCGGTAGGAGCAGTAACGCTGCCATTGCGGCGACCAGGGCTCCACCGCCGTGCGGACCGGCGCGTAATATTGCGGCTGATCGACATAGACGCGGCGGGGCGCGCGATAGACCGGAGCGGGCTCGTAGTAATCCGGCTCGTAGGCCGGGTCGATGTAGCGGCGCTCGTCGTAAACCGGACCGTTATTGGCGTTGGCGATGGCCGAACCGACGATCAGGCCGGTGGCAAGGCCGACGGCGCCGCCAACCCAGGCATCGTTGTTGCCGTGATCACGGCGCCAGTGGCGGTCGCGGGCCGACGCTTCACCGATGGCGGAAAGCGTGAGCGCGGCAGCGGTAGCCGTCAGCAGAAGGGTCTTGGCGAGCCTGTTCATAAGTATAAATCCTAATCCCGGGAACCGAACGCCGGTCCCTTTCTCGATGGTCACAGTCGTACAGATTTTTAGCTGAACGAAGGCTGAACGACAAAACCCGGCATTGCTGCCGGGCTTCAACTCGAATTCGCCAGCCTTGTTAAGGGTTCAGCCCGCAATCTGCAGATTGACGGCCTTCGGGCCCTTGCCGCGGCGATCCGGCTCCGTGTCGAAGCTTACCTTCTGGTTTTCCGTCAGACCGGCCAGGCCGGAGGCCTGAACGGCAGAAATGTGAACGAAGATATCGGCGCCGCCCCGGTCCGGCTTGATGAAGCCGAAGCCTTTGTCGGTATTGAAGAATTTTACAGTGCCAGTCTCTGCCATGCCTCAGGTCCTTTTCTCTCTGCCCGCCATCCACACGGGCAGCATCATAGCATTGCCTCCCGGCGGGAGGTGTTGGCAGGCAATTCTTGAAATTTGAGAAAAAGGTCCCCTCTACCTCGGCCTGTTCCAGGCAGGACTTTCGCCCGCCATTTTCGGAACCGGCTGACCGGGATATTAGCGTTCCCGGCGCGCAAATACTTAAGGACTTCCCATGCTCGCAAAATGCCCGAACGCGCTGAGAGTGCTGCGTTTAAAGGATTTTGGCAAGCAAAAGTTTTTTAACGTGTCGTTCCTGGCACACCCCTGCCGATATCCAATTTGCGCAAAAACGCGAAAATTTCCTTCGCCGATAGGGAATGATTAACGTTTTATATCGTCTGCAATATAAGTTCCGAGCAGATTTTCCCAAAAATGCAACGTGAACGCGTCTCCCGCGGCAGATGAATTTTTTTTCCGACGGGTGACTCACCCATATTTGGACGCGTGTTCACGTGGCTGGCAGGCGTCGGCGGGTCAATCCCGGCACGAGTTCGACCACAAGCATAGCGATAAACATCAGCGCGCAACCTGCATAACCTGTTACCGGCATCGTTTCGCCGAGCAGTAGGGCTGCAAGCGAGGCACCGAAGAGCGCTTCGGAAGAAAGAAAGATCGCGGCCTGCGAGGGCGTCGTGTAGCGCTGGCCGATCACCTGCAGCACGAAAGCCACGCCCGAGGAGAAGATGCCGACATAAAGGATCTCCGGCGCCGCGGCCTGTATTGCCGAAAGGCTGACAGGTTCGACGGCTACGGCAACGGCCAGCGCACAGACTGCGGTGACGGCAAATTGCGTGGCGGACAGCGCGAGCGGCCTTCCGGTCTCGGAAACGGTCGTGCCGGCAAGGGTGATCTGAATCGCCCAGAAGACGGCGCAGATGACGGTCAGCAGATCGCCAGGTGTCAGCGCCGAGAGACGGCCGCCGGACAGGAGATAGATGCCGGTGACCGCCATCAGCGCCCCCGGCCAGATGATCCAATGCGGGGCACGGCGCAGGAAGAACACGGCGATAACAGGCACGAAAACGACGTAGAGGCCGGTGATGAAGCTGGAATTCGTCACCGTCGTCGTCTGTAGGCCGACCTGCTGCGTGGCTGCGCCGCCGAAAAGGGCAAGGCCGATCAGGATATAGAGCTTCGCATGGCGCGCGCTGGTCTTCTCCTTTGCCTTGCGCGCTTCAAAAAGGACGAAGGGCAGCACGGCCAGGGTGGCGACGGCAAAGCGCAGACCGATAAACCAGAAGGGGCCGATCGCCTTCATCGCCGTCGACTGCGCGACGAAGCCGCCGCCCCAGATGGCAGCTGCAAGCAATAGGAGGAGGTTCGCCTGAACGCGCGTCATGTCGTCCTCGATGGGAAGGAGATGTGCCCGAGCGGTTAGCAGTTGTGTTTGCTTTCGGCAAGGGTGAAGACTTGGTGCCGGTTGACGGAGGTGAAGACATGCGAGGCGAAGAACGGAAGCCGGCCGGCGGTGCGGCGGTAGCTGAGACAGCAGGCTATTCCGGCACGCCGCTCGTCAGGAAACTCGGCCTCGCAGAGGGGCAGGCAGCCGCTCTTCTCGGCATTCCCGAATCGATCGGCGAAATCAATGGTTTCGACGGTTTTGCTTCGGTCGTCCACACGCTTCCCGAGACGCCTCAACGTGCATTCGACTATGTGCATCTGTTTACGACAGAACGTGCGGCGCTGGAGGCCATCGCGCCCGCGCTTTTTCGCGACCTGAGACCGGACGGTATGGTCTGGATCTCCTGGCCGAAGAAGAGTTCACGGGTTTCGACTGACATCACCGAGGACGTGCTGCGGGAGGTTCTGCTCCCAACTGGCCTAGTCGACGTCAAGGTCTGCGCCGTCGACGAGATCTGGTCCGGGTTGAAATTCGTCATCCGCAAGGAGCTGCGCGGCGCGTTGTGAAGTCTCAGCCGTTACGGGCTTGTGCCCTGGATATCCTGAGCAGCGCGCCGTTGTCCTCATCCGTCACCATCAGCAGGGCGCCGTCGGGGGCGACGACGACGTCGCGGATGCGGCCGTATTCGCCCTCGAACAGGCGCTCTTCGGTGACGAAGGCGCCGCCGTCGTCGCGCTGCATGCGCGAGAGCAGTTGGAACTTCAGCGCCGCGACGAGGAAATTGCCGTCCCATTCCGGGAACATGGCGCCACGATAGACGACGAGGGCGCCTGGTGCGATCGAAGGATCCCAGTAATGGAGCGGCTGTTCCAGCCCGTCCTTGGCGGTGCCTTCACCGATCTCGGCACCCGAATAGTCGCGGCCATAGGTGATGATCGGCCAGCCGTAATTCTTGCCGGCCTCGGGCTGGTTGATCTCGTCGCCCCCGCGCGCGCCGTGTTCGACGGTATAGAGCTTGCCATCCTTGGTGTCGAAGGTGATGCCCTGCGGATTGCGGTGGCCTTTCGACCAGATTTCCGGCAGCGCCTTGCCTCCGTCCTTGAGTGGATTGCCGGCAGGGATGCTGCCGTCGGCATTGATGTGGATGATCGAGCCGGCATCGTCCTGCCAGTTCTGCGAGCGGTCGCGGTTGCCGCGATCACCGACGCTGATGAACAGCGTACCGTCTGCGGCAATCGCGATGCGCGAGCCGTACTGGATGTTGCCCGAGGTGAAGCGCCGCATAGTGAAGATAGGCGTCACGGCGTCGAGTGTTTTCTCGTCCGTGGAAAGCGTGGCGCTGAACGCTTCGGTGCCGGAGCCCCAGCTGTTGGCGATGGCGGCGGTGAAATAGAGTTTGCGAGATGTCGCAAAGTCCGGCGCGAGCGCCACGTCCATCAGGCCACCCTGGCCACGGGCACTGACTTTGGGCACGCCGCCAATCGGGCCGGAGACCTTGCCGTCGCGGACGATGCGGATGCGGCCCGGCCGCTCGGTGACGAGATAGGCGCCATCGGGCAACACCTCGACTGCCCAGGGATGTTCGAGGCCGTCGGCGAGCTTGTCGACACGGACGGCGAGTTCCTGCGTGTTGACGGTTTCGGCCGCATCAGCGGACACCGTGCTGAACAGGACCAGCGCTGCTGCGAAATGGAAGGCGGACATTCTCTTCATCTTGCATCCCCGTCGTCTATCCAGGCTGAACGTGGAGCGGGCAGGGGAGAGCTTCAACCTTATTCGGTCTGCAATAACGGCTTTGTGTTCGGTGGCTGAACCGAGCCCGTTGCCTGGTCGTCGACCAGTTCTGCCTCAAGGATGTAGCGCAGCGGCCCGCGTTCGGTTGCATTGAAGGGCCAGCAGGTGGTCAGCACCAGGCGGTGGCCATCGGAGGAGGGATCGATGCCGTTGGCATCCCACGGGGCGATGCGGCCCTCGCCGGCCTTGAAGGTCAATAGTTTGCCGTCGCGGCGAGTGACCTCGATCGTATCGCCGGGCCTTATATATTGCAGCCAGCGGAAATGCGTGTCTCGATGGGCGGCGATGACGGAGGTGCCTTCCTCGCCCGGTTGCGGCGTGTTGGCGAGCCAGGCCGGACCGAAGGCCAGAGCCTCGCCAGAGGCGCCGGAGAGCACGATCGCCTCCTTGCCGAGGCGCGGGGCGCGCACCTTGGCCTCCGTGGTGAAATCCGCCCAGGGCCAGGGTTTTGTCTCTTTCCCCTGAAGCTCCGCGGCGAAGGCGCGTTTCAGCAGGATTTGGGAGAGCTCCGCTTTCGCCTTCAGCAGGAAACCGTCGCCGATCAGCGCCAAGCCATAAAAGGCAAGGCCGGCGATGGCAAAAGCGATCGCCTTTTCGATCGAGGAAAGACGCCAGAGGAAGAAGCCCTTCCGCTGGCGAGGCTTCGGCATGTCGTGGGCCGTGGCGGCGGCCATGGCGAGTTCCAGATAGGTCGGAAGCGGCTCGAATTCGGCCGCTTCCTCGTTCTGGCTTGCGAAGAGCCTAGAGACCATTTCGCTTGGCTCCGACCGCGATAATGCCCTTGAGGCGTCGCCGCCAGACGGCCAGCCCGCTTGCCGCCGTCAGCGCCAGGAGCAGCATGGTCAACCCGCGGATGATCTGCTCGTCGGCACGCGTCGCTGTCTGCGGCAGGTTCACGGTCGAGCTCTTCTGCGCGATCATGGTGGCGGCCTTGGCGGTCGGGGCTGCGGCCATCATGTTTGCGATCTCAGGCGATGCGGCAAGTGCCTGTGTTTCGGCTGCAGCCTGCTCCGGTCCGGCGTTTCCTGCCGGCGTAGCCG